>NZ_LJQT01000292.1:0-9973 GCF_001400515.1 Pseudomonas meliae
GGAGCGTGGGAACGATAATAAACGTCAAGTCAGCAGTATTTATTACAGATAAGCCGTCGCAATCCCTTTGCGTTCGTTCAGGCAGTCTTCTGCTCCGGCTTCGAACTCACGGCAGATCAGCGGGCGTTTCTCGTAGATCGTGCACATCATGGTGTTGCGATCCAGTGCTGCACACCAGCCGTCGTCCAGACGCAGCATGACCTCGCCACCCCACTCGTCGGTATCAATGTAGCGCTCAGGCACGCCCGTGTCGGTGATGAGCATCACTTCCAGTTGGCAACAGCAAGCTGCGCAGGTCGAGCAGGTGACTTCCGTTTCGCTGTGAATGTCTGCGAGCGGAATGAGCGTAGCGTTCAGAGCGTTTCTCCCGATTGTCTGGCTGCGAGTGCTACCAGCCATTGCAGCAAGGGAAACAGCCCCGCCCAGACCAGCCCCAGTACCAGCATGCCAGGCCACACTCCGAGGGGAAGGTGGACCTGAGCCAGTTGTGAGCCGGCATAGTACGACATCGGGCCGCCAATAGCGCCCAGCACGGCGGCGCGCCATAGCGGCTTTGCGGTCCACGCCAGGCAATGATTGAGCGTCGTGCTCAGCACCGACCACAAAACCGCCAGCCACAACGGCAGCAGGTAGCCGCCGCTGCCAAAGTCGAAAACGCCGAGTGTCATCAAGGCACTGTCGAGCACGATACCGATTAACGTAACCGTCAGGATCAGCCGGCCTTCCGCTGCCCATGAGCTGGTCCACAGAAAATGCACCGCCAGCACGCCGACTGCAATCAGCAGCCAGTAACTGTTACCGCCCAATACGCAGGCGAACCAGCCGATCTGAAAGAGCAGCGCGTTGGCGATTGATTTAAGCATTGAAGCGCCCAAGCAAGGGTTCGCGCAGGGCATCGGGTTTGGCCAGGAGCAACTGCGCCGTACCAATGGTCCGCTCCAGAAAGCCGCCTTCGCAGTAGCACAGATAGAACTCCCAAAGGCGCAGGAAGTGTTCGTCGTAACCCAGTTCGGCCAGTTTGCCGTGCGCGTGTTTGAAGTTGTCGTGCCACAGGCGCAGCGTGCGCGCGTAGTGCAGGCCGAAATCTTCCATGTGCAGCAGGTTCATGTCGGTATCGCTGCCGACAATGTCCAGCATCTTCGCCACCGAGGGCAGAGCACCACCGGGGAAGATGTAGCGCTGGATGAAGTCCACATTGCGTTTGGCCTGAGCATAACGCTGCTCGCGGATGGTGATCGCCTGCAGCAGCATCATGCCGTTGCTTTTGAGCAGGTTCGCGCATTGCTTGAAGTACGTGGGCAAAAAGCGATGGCCGACCGCTTCGATCATCTCGATGGACACCAGCTTGTCATACTCACCGGTCAGGTCACGGTAGTCGGTCAGCAGCAGCGTCACGCGATCCTGCAGGCCCAGTTCGATCAGCCGTCGCTCGGTGTAGGCGAACTGTTCTCTGGACAGGGTCGTGGTGGTCACCTGGCAGCCGTAGTGCTGCGCAGCGTAAATAGCCATGCTGCCCCAGCCGGTGCCGATTTCCAGCAGGTGATCGGTGGGTTTCAAGGCAAGTTTCTGGCAGATACGCTCAAGCTTGTTCAACTGCGCCTGTTCCAGCGTGTCGTCTTCGCTGAGGAACTGCGCGGCCGAATACATCATCGTCGGGTCGAGAAACTGCTCGAACAGCGTGTTGCCCAGGTCGTAGTGGGCCGCGATGTTTTTCTGCGAGCCTTCGCGCGTGTTGCGATTTAGCCAGTGCAGGGCATGAATGAACGGACGGGTCAGGCGAGCCACGCCGCCTTCCATTGCATCCAGCACATCCAGATTGCTGACAAACACCCGCACCACTGCCGTCAGGTCCGGAGTAGTCCAGTAGCCGTGAATAAACGCCTCGCCAGCGCCGATGGAGCCGTTGCTGGCAACCATGCCCCAAGCTGCCGAATCAAGAATGTGGATTTCAGCCTGAATCAGCGCGTTGTTCTTGCCGAACACATGGCGCTCACCCCGTTCGATAACCACCAACTGGCCGTTGCGCAGTCCTGCTAATTGCCGTAAAACACCTCGGCGCAGGATATTGGCCGTCAGACCATTGGTGCCCAGATTGGCAGAAAAACTACTGCTACTGCTTTTCATGGCGTGAGTCCTTGGTTTGCGCGGCGGCAGCACGGTACTCGCCGTCGGCGGCCTGATGAGAAAAAATGGGTATGCGCTTGACCAGCAGACGCATCGCCTGCCAGTAAATCGCCAGACAGGTTTTGGCGGTCATCCACGGGTAAGCGATCAGGTAACGATGCAGCGTCTGGCGGCTGAGGTTCTGGCGGGTCAGGTTGAGCGTGGCGTCGAACATTTTCAGCTCGCCTTGCCAGTCAGCCATGTGCACACCAATCCGCTCGGCGGGCTGGCTGAAGCTCATACGGTATTCAAGGTCGCGCGGCAAAAATGGTGAAACGTGAAAGGCCTTGGCCACCGCGAAATACTGATGTCCTTCACCTGTCGCGGGCAGCACATAGCTGTAGCGTTCGCCCCACGGTGTGTTGGTGACTTCACAGAGAATGCCTGCCAGTGTGCCGTCTGCCTCATGGCAGTAGAAAAAGCTTACCGGATTGAACGACAAGCCCCAGCTGCGTGCCTGGGTCAGCAGGCAGACACGACCTGATGGTACGCGGCCCAGCGCTTTGCCAACCTGCTCGCGGACCGCCTCTATGAGGCTCATGCCTTGCCCGGTCAGCGCTGGCAGGTAGTCACGTTCGCGGAACGAGAAGGGCGCGAAACGCTTGCTGCCAGCCAGTGGCGAAAGCCCCAGCACGCTGTCCTGTTCATCCAGATCCAGATAAAGCAGGCCTATCCGATAGGTGAACTCATGGGCACGCGGCGCAAATCGCCGGTGGCTGATCCAGCCACTGTAGAGCGCGCTGTTCACAGCGTTTCACCAAACGCCTGGGCGACACGCAAGCCGCTGACCACGCCGTCTTCGTGAAAGCCGTTGGCCCAGTACGCGCCGCAGTACCAAGTGTGGTCGACGCCATTGATTTCTTCCCAGCGCGCCTGCGCGGCGATTGCATCAAGGCTGTATTGCGGGTGCGCGTAACGGTAGCGGCCGAGGATTTTTGTCGGGTCGATGGCAGCGGTCTGGTTGAGGCTGACGCAAAAGGTTGTGTCGCTGTCGATCCCTTGCAGGATGTTCATGTCATAAGTGACGGCTGCCGATTGCTGTTCGCTGCCGCCGAGCCTGTAGTTCCAGCTGGCCCAGGCCAGTTTGCGCTCGGGCAGCAGTCGTGTATCGGTGTGCAGCACCACGTCGTTTTCGGCATAGCGCAGTGCGCCGAGCACCGACTGCTCGGCACTTGACGGCTCAGCCAGCAGGGCCAGGGCCTGATCGCTGTGGCAGGCAAACACGACTTTGTCGAAGCGTTCGCTGCCCATGGCGCTGTGCAGCGTCACACCGTCACTGTCGCGCTCGACCCGTGTGACCGGGCATGACAGACGAATCCGCTCGCGGAACGACGCCGTCAACGGTTCGACATAACTTCTGGAGCCACCTTCGATCACGCACCATTGCGGCCGATGGGTGACCGAGAGCAGGCCGTGATTCTTGAAAAAGCGCACGAAGAACTGCAGGGGAAAGCCGAGCATGTCGGCCAGCGACATCGACCAGATGGCTGCGCCCATGGGCACGATGTAATGATCGATGAAGCGCTGCCCGTAGCCGCCGCTCTTCAGGTACTCGCCCAACGTGGTGTCGGCCGAAATACGCTGGTTTTCCAGGTCATCGACCGATTGACGATTGAAACGCAGGATATCGCGCAGCATGCCCCAGAACCTGGGCGACAGCAGGTTGCTGCGTTGGGCGAACAGACTGTTAAGGTTGTTGCCGTTATATTCCACGCCAGTGCGCGGATCATGCACCGAAAAGCTCATTTCGGCGGGCTTGAAGCCAACACCCAGCTGACTCAGCAGGCGAATGAAATTGGGGTAGGTCCAGTCGTTGAAGACAATGAAACCGGTGTCAATGGCGTAAGCCCGGCCTTCGACCTGCACTTCCACCGTATGAGTGTGCCCGCCGACCCAGTCGGAGGACTCAAACACTGTCACCTCATGCGCGCGGTTGAGCAGGTAGGCACTGGTCAGGCCAGCGATCCCGCTACCAATGACGGCGATTTTCATTGCGCATCCTTATTCGACGACTCGGTCCGCGCCATACGTTTGCCGAGGGCCAGTCTGGCGCGTGCCGGGAGCATTGCCAGCGCGCGCATGCTGAAAATGAACAGCGCCGGGAACGCGATATCCAGTGGGCGTTTGTTGCGCCCCAGTTTGCTGGCGATATGTTTGGCGGCCTTCTCGACAGGCCAGCGCATCGGCATGGGGAAATCATTTTTCTGCGTCAGGGGCGTGTCGACGAATCCTGGGCTGACCACGGTCACGTCGATGTTCTCGCTGGCCAGGTCCAGACGCAGCGCTTCGAACAGATAACGCAGGCCGGCTTTCGAGGCGCCATAGGCTTCTGCGCGAGGTAGCGCCAGGTAGGTCACCGCACTGGCCACGCCGACCAGATGCGGCTGATGCCCCTTGCGTAGCAGCGGCAGTGCTTGCTCGATGCAATAACTGCTGGCCAGCAGGTTGGTGCGCACCACGCGCTCGACCATTGCCGCTTCGAACTGTCGCACGTCGATGTATTCACAGGTACCCGCGTTGAAGATGGCGGTGTCCAGCGCGCCCCATTGCTGCGCGATCAGGTCGGCCATGGCCTTGACCTGCGCAGGCTCGGTGATGTCGCCTGTCACCAGCAGCACCTGGGTCGGGTAAACAGTCGCCAGGTTCTGCAGCGGTTCAAGCGTACGGGCGGTCAACGCCAGCCGATGTCCGGCGTTGAGCAGTTCTTTGGCCAGCGCCAGACCAATGCCGCTGCTAGCTCCGGTCAACCAGATGCGTCGTGCAACAGGAGTGCTCATCCCAACCTCTTCTTCAGCCAATGGATGACTCGACCCATGATGGGCAGATGTTCGTAGAGCAATGCACCGGCATCGAAGTAATCCCGGTGTCGATAAACCTTGTCGTGCCACTTCAGGTGCGAACAGCCTTCGACACGAATCGTCCGGCCCCCAGCCAGACGCGGGTGCGAATAGCTCATGGTCCAGGCCAGATAGCCCTCGCCGGGGCGCACTTCATCGAAGGCATGAAAGTCGAAGTGCAGATCCTGGACGTTGGCATACAGCTCGTCGAAATAACGTCGCATGGCTGCAAGGCCATGGATGTCATGCATCGGGTCGCTGAACGACACTTCGTCGCTGTACAGCTCGGCGATCTGATCAAGGTTGTCCTTGTTCAGCGCGGCAAAGCCTTCGGCGAAGCGATGCAGGAAATCAGTCATGTTCAATTCCCGCAGCGGGCTGGCGGGCTGGAAGCGCTTTGAACGCTGCCAGGGCGCGGGCGCGGCTTTTGCTCAGATCGACGATAGGTTTCGGGTAGTCGGCAGCATCAAACAGGCCGCCGATGGACGCGGGGTCATGAATCTGCTTTTTATTCAGATCCGCCAGTTCCGGCAGCCAGCGTTTGATGAACACGCCTTCTGGGTCGAAGCGTTCCGACTGCGACAACGGATTGAAAATACGGAAGTAGGGCGCCGAGTCGGTGCCGGTGGACGAGCTCCACTGCCAGCCACCATTGTTCGACGCCAGGTCGCCGTCGATCAGGTGGCGCATGAAAAACCGCTCGCCCTCGCGCCAGTCGATCAACAGGTTTTTGGTGAGGAACATCGCAACGACCATCCTTAGCCGATTGTGCATCCATCCGGTTTCCAGCAACTGGCGCATCGCTGCGTCAATAATCGGCAGACCTATACGCGCCTCTTGCCACGCCAGCAGTTCTTCGGGGGCATCGCGCCACTTCAACGCCTCGGTTTCCGGGCGGAAGGCACGATGCCGTGATACACGAGGGTAGCCGACCAGCGTGTGTTTATAAAACTCTCGCCATAATAGCTCGTTGATCCAGGTCACAGTGCCAACGTCGCCGGTCTCGAATTCCCCCTGGTTGCTGCCCAGCGCCGCATGCAGGCACTGGCGCGGCGAAATCACCCCTGCCGCCAGATACGCTGACAGCTGACTGGTGCCGGGTTTGGCGGGAAAGTCGCGTTCGGTCTTGTAGTAACTGATTTGCGCGTCGGCGAAGGTCGCCATGCGCCGCCTGGCTTCGGCCTCGCCTGCTGGCCACAGGTCACGTAATGCTTTCGAGGGCGTGGCAAAGCCCTCGACCTGATCAGGGATCGAGTCGCTCTTGATCGACAGTGATTGCTGCGCTTTGGGTGTGCGCACCGGCTGCGGCATGGCCTGGTGCATCCGGTTGTAGCAGACTTTCTTGAACTGAGTGAACACCTGGAAATAATTGCCGGTCTTGGTCAGTATGCTGCCCGGCTTGAACAACAGCTGATCAAGGTAACTGGTGACCTGCACACCGGCTTTTTCCAGCGCCTTCTGCACCGCCTGATCACGGCGTGTTTCGTTGATGCCGTATTCCTGATTGAGGTGCAGGCCTTCGACCTTGAGCTGCGTGCACAGTGTCGACAGCACTTCAGGTGCCTGATCCCAGGTATCGGCCTCGCGAATCAACAGCGGTACGTTCAGCGCGCCCAGTGCCTTTTCCAGCTCGACCAGATTACGCAGCCAGAAATCCACCTTGCAGTCAGCATCGTCGTGGCTGCGCCACTGTGCCGGGCTGAGCAGGTAAACCGCCAGCGTCGGACCGCGCTCCATGGCAGCGGTCAGGGCAGTATTATCGTGAACGCGCAGGTCGCTACGCAGCCAGATCAGTTGCATGAGAAGTCCTTAGATAAGTCCGAGCTTGCCCAGCTCTATCTGCGCGCCGAGTGCGTCGTGGGCAAGGGTCAGTCCAGCTATCTCGCTAGCCTGTACGAGCAGCTCGGCGTTATGGATCTGCACCGTTGGTCCGCTCAGCACCACGGGGCAGGTGATATTGGCCAGCAAGCGGGGTAGTTGGGCCACATTCAGGGCTTTGCTGGAGTACAGCAATATGCCACGTGGCTTAAGGTATTCCGCGGCCAGCGCCAGCTCACCGACCGGCAATGGCCAGTCGAACACCTCGACCGGGCAGTCGGCACTGCTCACCAGCCAGGCCGCGAGCCACAGGTGTGGTTCCAGCGGCAGATCGGACTGATTGACCAGCAACAAAGGGCTGCCATTGAGCTGGCGATTGTTGTGATAGATCCGCGCGCCAAACTTGCTGCGTAGCCAAGAGTAGAAAAAAGTGCGCTCCAGCTGTGCGCCGAACTTGCCTTGCCAGCGCTGCTCCAGTTCGGCAAGCAGCGGCAACAGCAGCTGTTCGCACAATGTGCGTGGCGGGTACAGCGACATCGCCTGATTGAACACGTCATCGACCCGGCGTTCAGCCAACTCGCCGATCGCCACCAGCAGGGTCTGACGCAAGGCGTCCCAGTCGTTGGTCGGCGGCAGGGCGTCCTGACGGTTGTCATCGATCAGGCCTTTGACCTGGCTCACGGAGACGCCACGGTTGAGCCAGGTCAGAATCTTCATGACGCGCTGCACATGCTCGTCCGAATACAGCCGATGGCCTTTGGCGGTGCGGTGCGGAACGATCAGTCCGTAACGGCGTTCCCAGGCGCGCAAGGTAACGGCATTGACGCCTGTCTGCCGTGCGACCTCGCGGATAGGCAGCCAGTCGCCCGGCACCTCTGTGTCTGTTTCATTCATGAGTCAAATCGCATTGCGCAGGCTGAGGTTTTCCGGATGGGGCTGCATGTACACCTGCAGCGCTACATACGGATCCGGATGTTGGCGAAAGTGATGCTTGAGCAGGGTCAGCGGTACGATCAGGGGGACGATGCCCTGGTGATACTGGCTGATCACTTCCTGAATTTCCTGCTTGTCCTCGGCACTGATGGTTTGTTTCAAGTAGCCGCACAGGTGTTGCAGGACGTTGGTATGAGTGCGACGCGTTGCGCACTTCTTCAGCGCCGCCATCAGCTCGCTGAAATACAGCGGTGCGATTTCGTTCGGGTCGGTGCGGCCCATGCTGCCAAGCATTTTGCCCAGTGCCTTGTATTGCACCGGGTCATTGGCCATCAGCTGGTATTTGTAGCGCGAGTGAAATTCGGTCAGTGCACGCCGGGTGACGCCGTCTTTCAACAATTGTTGCCAGGCGGCATAGGCAAACACGCGGGTCACGAAATTTTCCCGCAGCACGGCATCATTCAGACGCCCGTCTTCCTCGACCGGAAGGTTGGGGTGGCGCTCGCAAAAGGCCTGCGCGTAGATACCGCGTCCGCCGCCGTCTACCGGGGCACCGTTTTCGCGGTAGACCTTGACTCGCTCCAGGCCGCAGGACGGGGATTTCTGCATGAAAATGTAACCACAGATATCACCCAGCTCATCGGCCATCTGTATGCCGTAATTGGCGAGCGCCTCGGTAACGTCCAGCTCACGATTGACGGTGCCCAGCGCCTTGGGGTTTTCCGCGTCGCCCACCAGCCTGATCGGCTCGCGCGGGATACCCATGCCGATAGCGACTTCGGGGCACGCCTGGACGAAATCGAAATACTTGCTCAGCGCCTGCGTACACAGATGAGATACCTTGTGTCCGCCATTGAAGCGAACCTCGGCACCCATCAGGCAGGCACTGATGCCGAGCTTGGGTTTTTCGATTGCGGACATTGGCATCGGTCACCTCTACAGAAGACTTGTACAGATAGTTAGCGCTGTACAACTTGTCTTCATCATAGGGGGATAGGTGTACAAGTCAAATTCTTTGTAGAGGGTTTTGAAGACTGCTCTGAACTGGCCAGTGCCAAAGCTGCGTTCGCACGCATCCTGTGATGCAGAGCGTCACGAACTGCATGCCGACGCGGAGCATCGGCACGATAATCATCTGAATCCGGGCAAACCCGCTACTTCCAGCCCATCCGCCATGTATCCGCCTGCTGCAGCACCTGCCACGGCAGTCGTTCGCTGCGCTGGGTCAGCACGGCCTGCAGTTCGATTTCCAGCACAGTGCCTTCTTCATCCTTGAACAGCTCAGTCACCAGAAAATGTTTTTCCCGGTTGAGCGGGGTGGCTGCGGTCCATTTCGACAGCAGCAGTTTGCGAGGGTTGATCTGATTCATTGCAGGTGTTCCAGCAGTCGGCGTACCGCTTCCTGGCCACTCAGCCAGGCGCCTTCGACGCGACCCGACAGGCACCAGTCGCCACAGACATAAATGCCCAGGTCGGCATCCGACAGCGCGCCCCATTCATGAGAGCCGGCAGGTCGTGCATACAGCCAGCGGTGCGCCAGGCTGAATACTGGCGCGGGCATGGCGCAATCGATCAATTCCGCAAATGCGCCGTGCAAGTGTTCGATAACCTGTTCTCTGGAGGCGTCGAGGTTCTGCCGGCTCCATTGGCTGGTGGCGTGCAGGACCCAGCTATCGAGCGTGTCGTCGCGCCCCGGTTTGCTGCGGTTGCGGGCCAGCCAGTCAAGCGGGCTGTCCTGCACGAAGCAACCCTGCATGGGCGTTTGCAAGGGTGTTTCGAAGGCCAGGGCCACTGCCCAGGTCGGGTCCATCTTGACGCCTGCCACCACACTTGCCAGCTTCGGTGCGGCAGCCAGCAGAGCAGTGGCCTGCGGCGCCGGGGTGGCGATGATCACATGGCTGAAAGGGCCGTGGTTTTCGCCTTCGGCATCCAGCAGGTTCCAGTGCTGCTCTCCGCGAAACACATCGGTGATGCGGCACGAGAATGACACTGGCAAGTCGCCGCGCATGGCCCGGGTGATGGCGCTCATGCCTGGCTCGCCCACCCAGCGCACCTGCTCATCCGGCGATGGGCTGAGCCTGCCGCCGTGAAAGTTGTAGAGCAAGGGCGTCCACTCGGCGACGTGCCCTTGAGCCTGCCATTGCTTCACGGCGGTGGCGAAACGCCGGTCACGAGCGGTGAAATATTGTGCACCCATGTCCAGCGAACCTGCGTCGCTGCGC
>NZ_LJQT01000292.1:9979-22655 GCF_001400515.1 Pseudomonas meliae
CGCCGCTGCCGCGGCTTTTGTCGAAAAGGTGCACCTGATGCCCGGCTGATGTAAGCGCCTGGGCTGCTGAGAGTCCGGCGATACCGGTACCGATGATTGCGATAGGGACAGTCATAGGGGCCTCGTTACCTTGTCTGTACAGACTACGCCGTAGTTAAAACCTGTACAATCTTCTTCTTTGGTATAACTTGCAGTGGTTTTGGAATTTGCCTGTTGAGTCACATTGCTGCTTTGAGGGTCGAACGGGGCAGCCATAAAGGCAAGGGCCTCATGGCTGCGCTCCATTAAGCTGTGGCCTATGGTTCAACTGACAGTTTCGTTTTCCGGACAAGCGTCACGGAGATCGTCACTGGTAAAAATAAGACTACTCAATTGTCACGTACGCCACGCGAGGTTATCTGCCATGCACATATTGCTGACCGGTGGTACTGGTTTGATAGGACGAGCGCTCTGCCGTTTCTGGTCTGCTCAGGGCCATGAACTGACGGTATGGAGCCGAAAACCCGCCGATGTCGCCGAGCTATGCGGCGCCTCGGTGCGTGGCATTGCCAGCCTTGATGAGCTGGGTGCGCAGCCGGTGGATGCAATCGTCAATCTGGCGGGCGCGCCTATTGCGGATCGCCCCTGGACCCGCAAGCGTCGCCTGCTGCTGTGGGACAGCCGCATCGGGCTGACCGAACAACTGCTGACCTGGCTGGGCACCCGCTCGCAAAAACCTGCGCTGATGATTTCCGGTTCTGCGGTCGGCTGGTACGGCGACAGCGGCGAGCGTGAAATCGATGAAACTTCACTGCCTGCCAAAGAAGATTTTGCCAGTCAGCTGTGCAACGCCTGGGAAGAAACCGCGCAACGTGCCGAGTCGCTGGGTGTGCGCGTGGTGCTGATCCGTACCGGGCTGGTGCTGTCGGACCGCGCTGGCTTCCTGCAACGCCTGTTACCGCCCTTCAAATTCGGCATGGGCGGGCCTATTGGTAATGGCAGGCAGTGGATGCCCTGGGTTCATATTGACGATCAAATTGCGGCGATTGATTTTCTGTTGAATCTGAATGAAGCAAAGGGTCCTTATAATGTTTGTGCGCCATCACCGGTGCGCAATCGTCAGTTTGCCAAGGCACTGGCAGGTATTCTGCATAGACCGGCATTCATGCCTATGCCTGCGCTGGCCCTGAAAGTATTGCTGGGCGAACTTTCGGTGCTGCTGCTCGGTGGTCAGCGTGCCCGGCCAGAGCGTTTGCAGAAAGCCGGTTTCACATTCAAGTACACCGAACTCGACACTGCCCTGCAAGATTTGCTGGGTCGCCACTGAACGCTTTGAAATAGGATGTTGCATGACCGATCACGCTTTGTTGCTGGTCAATCTGGGTTCGCCTGCTTCTACTCAAGTGGCAGATGTGCGCAGCTACCTGAACCAGTTCCTGATGGATCCTTATGTGATCGACCTGCCGTGGCCCGTTCGCAGGCTGCTGGTCTCGCTGATTCTGATCAAACGACCAGAGCAGTCTGCGCATGCCTATGCGTCCATCTGGTGGGATGAAGGTTCGCCGCTGGTGGTGCTGAGCAAGCGCCTGCAGCAGGCGATGAAAAAAGAGTGGTCGCACGGGCCGGTCGAGCTGGCGATGCGCTATGGCGAGCCGTCTATCGAAACGGTGCTGACGCGCCTGTCAGAGCAGGGCTTCAAGAAAGTCACTCTGGCGCCGCTCTATCCACAGTTCGCCGACAGCACAGTGACCACTGTGATCGAAGAGGCCAAGCGCGTGGTGCGCGCCAAATCGTTGAAGATGCAGTTCTCGGTTTTGCAGCCGTTCTACGATCAGCCTGAATACCTGAGTGCGCTGGTGGAGAGCGTGAGGCCGCATCTGGAACAACCTTACGACCACTTGTTGTTGAGTTTCCATGGTTTGCCCGAGCGGCATCTGCACAAGCTCGACCCGACCGGCAAGCACTGCCTCAAGGACGATTGCTGCATGACCGCGCCTGCCGAAGTACTTGCCACCTGCTACCGCGCCCAGTGCATACAATCGGCGGCGGCGTTCGCCAAGCGCATGGGCATTCCTGACGGCAAATGGTCTGTGTCGTTTCAGTCACGTCTGGGGCGTGCCAAGTGGATCGAACCCTACACCGAGGCGCGCCTCGACGAACTGGCTGCGCAGGGCGTGAAAAGGCTGCTGGTCATGTGCCCGGCATTCGTGGCTGACTGCATAGAGACCCTGGAAGAGATCGGCGACCGTGGTGCCGAGCAGTTCAAGGAAGCGGGGGGAGAGGAGCTGGTGCTGGTGCCGTGCCTGAACGACGACCCCAACTGGGCGAAAGAGCTGAACAGACTATGCGAGCGCGCACCGCTGATGCTGTGATGCGCCGCACGCAATAGTCGCAGAGCTATCGTTCCTCACGCTCCAGCCATTACAGCAACTGATCATCCGGCTTGTTGCGCTTCCAGCTGTCATGTCCCGGCAGGACCAGATTGAGGATGATCGCGGTGATGGCGCACAGGGCGATACCCTTCAGGCCAAAGTCGTTCGGACCGTTGCCGGTGCCGATCAGTACGCCGCCGATCCCGAATACCAGCGTCACCGAGACGATGACCAGGTTGCGTGCTTCGGCCAGGTCGATCTTGTGGCGGATCAGCGTGTTCATCCCCACCGCTGCAATCGAACCGAACAGCAGGCACAGAATCCCGCCCATTACCGGCACCGGAATACTCTGCAGCAACGCACCGAACTTGCCGATGAATGCCAGTGTTATGGCGAAGAACGACGCCCAGATCATGATCTGCGGGTTGTAGTTCTTGGTCAGCATCACTGCGCCGGTCACTTCAGCGTAAGTGGTGTTGGGCGGGCCGCCAAACAGGCCTGCCGCTGTCGTGGCGATGCCATCACCGAACAGCGTGCGATGCAGGCCCGGCTTTTTCAGGTAGTCGCGTCCGGTCACACTGCCGACTGCGATCACGCCGCCGATGTGCTCGATGGCCGGGGCCAGAGCAACCGGGACGATGAACAGAATCGCCTGCCAATTGAATTCCGGTGCGGTGAAGTGCGGCAGTGCCAGCCAGGCCGCGTCAGCAATCTTTTTAGTGTCGACTACGCCAAAGTAGAACGACAGCGCAAAGCCCACCAGCACACCTGAGATAATTGGCACCAGACGGAAAATGCCTTTGCCGAACACCGCCACGATCAGAGTCGTGAGCAACGCGGGCATCGAAATCAGCATGGCGGTCTGATAAGGAATCAGCACTACGCCGTCGCCGGTCTTGCCCATCGCCATGTTGGCCGCAATCGGGGCCATGGCCAGACCGATGGAAATAATCACCGGCCCTATCACCACCGGAGGCAGCAGCCGGTCGATGAAACCTGTGCCCTTGATCTTCACCGCCAGACCGAGAAAGGTGTAGACGAAGCCTGCCGCCATCACGCCACCCATGGTCGCGGCCAGACCGAACTGGCCCTTGGCGAGGATGATCGGGGTGATGAACGCAAAGCTCGAGGCCAGAAACACCGGGACCTGACGCCCAGTGACAATCTGGAACAGCAATGTGCCAAGGCCTGCCGTAAACAGCGCCACGTTTGGATCGAGCCCGGTGATCAGCGGCATCAATACCAGTGCGCCAAAGGCCACGAACAGCATTTGCGCGCCGGAAAGAATCGTGCGCCACAGTGGATCGTTGAACTCCTGCTGCGTCATCGGGTTACGCGTCCTTCTGTTTGGTGCCGAAAATCTTGTCACCGGCATCGCCCAGGCCCGGAATGATGTAACCGTGTTCGTTCAGACGCTCGTCGATGGAGGCGGTGTAGATCATTACATCCGGGTGTGCCTTCTCTACGGCCGCTATGCCTTCAGGTGCCGCGACCAGAACCATCGCGCGGATTTCCTTGCAGCCAGCCTTCTTCAGCAGGTCAATGGTGGCGACCATCGAGCTGCCGGTGGCCAGCATCGGGTCGATGATCATTGCCAGGCGCTCGTCGATTTCCGGGACCAGTTTTTCCAGGTAAGTGTGTGCCTGCAGGGTTTCTTCGTTGCGGGCCACGCCGACCGCGCTGACCTTGGCACCCGGAATCAGGCTGAGGACGCCGTCGAGCATGCCGATACCGGCGCGCAGGATCGGCACGACAGTGATTTTCTTGCCCGCGATTTTCTCGACTGAAACCGTACCGGCCCAGCCCTGAATGTCGTAGTTTTCCAGGGTCAGGTCGGCGGTGGCTTCGTAGGTCAGCAGTGCGCCGACTTCCTGAGCCAGCTCACGAAAATTCTTGGTGCTGATGTCGGCACGGCGCATAAGGCCGAGTTTGTGGCGGATCAGTGGGTGACGGATCTCACGAATAGGCATGGGGAAAGGCTCCAGCGGGGCAAAAATCGGTCTAGGTTAATCTATTCAGCTGTTACTGTCTTAAAGCACGTGCAGTATCGTTACGAAGCTTCGACGTTCGCGGCTTTTGCAAGACACTCGCAACGTTAGTCCAGAATCACTTGCTCTGGCTTGAACGGATGCGTACCTTTGCCCGCTTTTCTCAAACTGCCTTACCTGGAGAGCGTCATGTCCGCTGATCTCGAGCATATCCGTCAAATCATGCGCGAAGCCGACTGCCTGTACACCGAGGCCGAAGTGGATGCTGCCATTGCCCGCGTCGGCGCGCAGATCAATGCCGAACTGGCCGAACGCAACCCGGTTGTGTTCTGCGTGATGAATGGCGGCCTGATTTTCTCTGGCAAGCTGCTGACTCATCTGAATTTCCCGCTGGAAGCGTCCTACCTGCACGCAACACGCTATCGCAACGAAACCACTGGCGGCGATCTGTTCTGGAAAGCCAAACCCGAAGTCTCGTTCATCGACCGTGACGTGCTGATCATCGACGACATCCTTGATGAAGGTCACACCCTGGGCGCCATCATCGACTTCTGCAAACACGCCGGTGCCCGCGCTGTGCACACTGCCGTGCTGATCGATAAAGACCACGACCGCAAGGCCCGCCCGGACCTGAAGGCCGACTACGTAGGCCTGCCATGCATCGACCGTTACATCTTCGGTTTCGGTATGGACTACAAAGGCTACTGGCGTAATGCTGCCGGCATCTATGCCGTCAAAGGGATGTAAGGCATTCTGACGACCGCTTCTGCGAACAGGGGTGGTCGTCGATTCGCAATTATCTGGAAACCCTCAATGAAGCTACTGATTCCCGGCGCCGTGGCGTTGGTGCTGTTGTCTGGTCTGGCAGTTGCCGCACCTGCTGCGCCGGTTTCGGCCAGCCCCATGCACGATCAATACCTGCCGCCTGACGACCTGAGCCTGCGCGAAGGTGTGCCCGAGCAGCAACAGTTGATGCGTGTCACCGAGTACACCATCGTTGCCGGTAACCAGCGGCAATCCAGCCAGCAGCCGATTCCGGTTACTTCCCCTCTGTCGTTGCGCCTCAAAGGCAAGTCGCTGAACAAGGGCGCGTCCATTTCACAGGTGCTTGTGCACTTTGATGGCGGCGACAGCAAAAGCCTGAAAAAACCGACCTACGACGAGCCAACCAGCACCCTGACGCTTTATTACCCACTGGCCCAGTACCGCGTGCTGGTCGACTTGCTTCGCAACGAGAAGGTTTATTGCCAGTTCCTCAGTTACGCCAACGGGCATATCTGGGCCGATTTGCATACCACCTCTGCAAGTGCGCGTTGAGCGCTGTGCTTGCCGAGGGGTAAACTGCCCGCCCGTGAAAGTGTCTGCGACCTGCTGGAGCCTGTAATGCGTAAAGATAAGAAGCAGCTGATTGGCGATGAGATCGGCGATGAGCAGATCAAACTGTTCCTCGACTTCGAGCCATATGATGCTACCTCGCCGTCGCTGCACAAACTGATCAAGGCCTACCGTGGGCTGCGCATCAACGATTTTGAGCGCTTTCTGGTTTTTTTTCAGGGAAGCGGGCCACGACTTCGATGGCAAGGACGAGCACGGCAACGACTTCATTGCCCTGATCAAGGATCAGCGTAATGCCGATGAATACATCGAACTGATCGAAAAAGCCCGTAGTTGAAACCTGAATTTGGCTGAAACGCTTTTCAGGTGGGAGCGAACTTGTTCGCGAAGGCTTTATTTCGGACGATAAATCCTTTGTGAATGACGCGCCTCTTCGCGAGCAAGCTCGCTCCCACAGTAATATGTATTATCAGTTAATCAACCAACGTTTCAGCCCTATTTGCGCGCCTGATACGCCTTGCCGTAATGCCGTTCCAGTCTGGACTGCAACAGCTCCAGGCCGATCGACATGATCCAGTACAGCACCGCTGCGGTGGTCAGCATTTCGATGTATCGATAGCTGGAGCGGCCATACGACTGGGCCAGGAACATCACCTCCCAGACGCCCATCACTGAAATCAGTGACGAATCCTTGAGCATGGAGATGAACTGGTTGGTGGTCGGCGGAATGATCGTGCGCATGGCCTGGGGCAGGGTAACGCGCCAGAAGATCTGCGCCGGGCGCAAGGCCAGGGCCAGCGCGGCTTCACGCTGTCCGGCAGAGACGCCGATGATGCCCGCACGGAAAATCTCGCTCAGGTAAGCTCCGTAGTTGAGCGACAGCGCGATCACGCCCGCCGTGATGGCTCCTGGCACGATGCCGAGTTGTGGCAGGCCGAGATAGATCAGCAGGATCTGGATCAACAGCGGCGTGCCGCGAAAGAACGAGGCGTAAAAGCTGGCGATGCCGAACGCCACCGCGCTGCTGGAAAGCCGCGCGAGTGCCGTGACAAAGCCGAACGCCACCGAGACCACGATCGAGCACACTGATACGAACAATGTCAGCGCCGCGCCCTGCAGAAAGCCGTTGGGGGCCAGATGCAGCCCGATCAGATTCGGCAGTTTGTCGAGGATGATCGACAGCTTCAGATCGAAGCTCAGGAAGAAACCGGCGAACAGCACAAACATGACCAGCCAGGTCAGGTAAAGCCGTGTGCGGAAGCCGAAAACTCGCTTGAGCAGGCTATGCTCGGCCTGCTCGGGTGGGCGCTGGGGCTGAAAGGAAGTCATTTGCTGATGTCAGCACCGATCCACTTTTGCGACAGCTTGCTCAGGGTGCCGTCGCTCTTGAGTTCGGCGAAGACTTGGCGAACCTTGGCGTCCCATTCCGGGTCGTCCTTTTCGATGGCCACGGAGTTGGGTTCTTCGTACAGCGTTTCGCCCGCCAGCTTGAAGCGCTTGTCCTGGTCCAGACGCGGTTTTGCCGTCACCAGATTGGTCAGTATGGCGTCCAGCCGCTTGCCAGCGCCCAGCCCCAGGTCTTGAAACGCCACATTGTCGTTGTCGTACGGAGCAATCTGCACGTCGTCGAACGGGTACTGCAATGGCTTGTCTTCCGCGCCATCAATGACCAGATTCTTGTTCAGGTAGCTTTCGTAGCTCGAGGCGCTGGTCAGGCCGACTTTCTTGCCGCTCAGGTCCTTGGCCGAATGAATGCGATCATCCGAGGCATTGACCACAATCACCGCAGGCGATGCGTAATACTCGACCGGGAAGTTGAAGACTTCAGCGCGTGCCTTGCTCGGGGTCATCGAGCAGACGCAGATGTCGTAACGGCCACTCCAGTGACCTGCTGCGATAACATCCCAGGAGGGCGTTTCGAGGCGCAACTTGACGCCCAGCTTTTGCGCCACGGCCTTGGCGACATCCACGTCGAAACCGTCCAGTTCGTTCTTGTCATTCAGGAAAGAGAAGGGCGGGTAACTTTCCATGAGGACGTTGACCAGCTCTTTGTTTTTCTGCACGCGATCCAGCGTGGCACCGGCCAGGGCTTGAGTGGAGGCAGCCAGAGTAACCAGGCCAATGCCCAGCAGAGCGCGATAATTCACAGATATCCCCTGAAAAAAGTGTTTGTAGTTTGATTAAAGGGCCGTATTAAATACGTTATACAAGACTGACTCATAATGAGTTTTTTTCATATACATATAAGTAGATCACATATGACGCAAGGCACAACTGTAATTCTTGATGGCGGCATGGGCCGTGAACTGCAGCGTCGCGGTGCCCCGTTTCGCCAGCCTGAATGGTCGGCTCTGGCATTGAGCGAGGCACCTGAGGCCGTCAGTGCGGTACATGCCGCTTACATCGAAAGTGGCGCTCAGGTCATCACCAGTAACAGCTATGCCGTCGTGCCGTTTCATATTGGTGAAGAGCGCTTTGCCCGCGAGGGTCAGGCACTGGCAGCGCTGGCCGGTCGACTGGCGCGTGAATCGGCCGACGCTTCCGGCGGGCGTGCACAGGTGGCAGGTTCCATTCCGCCATTGTTCGGCTCCTATCGCCCTGACCTGTACAAGCCGGAGCTGGCCGCCGGTGTCCTGAGGCCGCTGGTGGCCGGCTTGTCGCCGTATGTCGATCTGTGGCTGGCCGAGACGCAAAGCTGCATTCTTGAAGCGCAAACCATCCGCGCCGGGCTGCCCAATGACGGCAAACCGTTCTGGTTGTCGTTTACCCTTCAGGATGAAGACACCGATGAGGTGCCGCGTTTGCGTTCAGGCGAGCCCGTTGCCGACGCGGCAAAGGCTGCCGCCGGGATGGGCGTGGCGACGCTGCTGTTCAACTGCAGCCAGCCAGAGGTGATCGGCGGTGCAATCGATGCGGCGCGTGAGGTGTTCAAAGCCCTGAACGTCGACATTGCCATTGGTGCCTACGCCAACGCTTTCCCGCCGCAACCCAAGGACGCCAAGGCCAACGACGGTCTGGATGAGCTGCGCGAAGACCTTGACCCGCAGGGTTATCAACAGTGGGCGGCAGACTGGGTAACGCGCGGTGCCACGCACATCGGCGGCGGCTGCGGAATTGGTCCGGAGCACATCGCCGTATTGTCCAAAAGCCTCTGACTGACATTCGCAACAAAAAGCCCCGTGACTCGGCAGAGCCACGGGGCTTTTTGTTTATACAGCGTGTCAGATGCGCAGGGCTTTCATGACACCGCAATCAGCTCAGGCGAAACTCTGTTCCTGACTGCTTTTCTCGACCAGTTCCAGCGCCTCGTCATTCTGGGCGCTGACGCGGTTATACAACTGCGCGTCGGTTTCGAGGATCTTTTCCCGAGCCGGGAAAATCTCGTCGAGTTTGGCAGCCCACTCGGTGCGGGTTTTCTCCGGGAAGCAGCGTTCCAGCAGTTCCAGCATGATCGACACGGTGACAGAAGCCCCCGGCGAAGCACCCAGCAGGGCGGCCAGTGAGCCGTCCTTTGCGGACACCAGCTCGGTACCGAATTGCAGCACGCCGCCTTTTTTTGCATCTTTCTTGATGATCTGCACCCGCTGGCCGGCAATTTCGAGACGCCAGTCTTCGGCTTTCGCTTCCGGATAGAAGCGGCGCAGCGATTCCAGGCGTTGCTCCATCGATTGCATCACTTCGCTGACCAGGTACTTGGTCAGGTCCATGTTGTCACGGGCCACTGCCAGCATCGGTTTGATGTTGGCGACGCGTACCGATAACGGCAGGTCGAGAAACGAACCGTGCTTGAGGAACTTGGTGGTGAAGCCGGCATACGGTCCGAACAGCAGGGACTTCTTACCGTCGACTACGCGGGTGTCCAGGTGCGGCACCGACATGGGCGGCGAACCCACGGCTGCCTGGCTATAGACCTTGGCCTGATGGTGTTTGACCACTTCCGGGTTGTCGCAACGCAGCCACTGGCCGCTCACCGGGAAGCCACCAAAACCCTTGCTCTCTTCGATGCCCGACAGTTGCAGCAGCGGCAATGCTGCGCCACCTGCACCGAGGAATACGAATTTGGCATCTATCTCACGTGTGCCGCCACCATTCACGTCCTTGACGCTCACGGTCCAGCCTGCGCCATTGCGGGTCAGGTTGGTGACCCGGCTGCGGTACTTGATCTGCGTGCCCGGAGCGCTGGACAGATGGCTGAGCAGTTGATTGGTCAGTGCGCCAAAATTGACGTCGGTGCCGTTCATCATGCGTGTTGCGGCAATTCTTTCATCAGCAGGCCGCCCAGGCATCATCAGCGGCATCCACTCGGCCAGCTTTGCCTTGTCTTCGGTGTATTCCATCGACGAGAAGGCGTGATGCTTGCTCATGGCTTCAAAACGGGTCTTGAGGAACGAGATGCCGTTTTCGCCTTGCACAAAGCTCAGGTGCGGGACCGGATTGATGAAGGAACGGGCTGAACCGAAGGTGCCTTTGCGCGCCAGGTACGCCCAGAACTGTTTCGAGACTTCGAACTGGGTGTTGATGTGCACCGCTTTCTTGATGTCGATGGAGCCATCAGCCGCAGGCGGCGTGTAGTTCAGCTCGCAAAGACCAGCGTGGCCGGTACCGGCGTTGTTCCACGGGTTGGAACTCTCCGCAGCACCGGAGTCCATCAGCTCAACGACTTCCAGCTTGAGGCTGGGGTCGAGCTCCTTGAGCAACACCGCCAGAGTGGCACTCATGATGCCCGCTCCGACCAGTACTACGTCGACTGCTTCGTTATGCGCCATTAACGCGTCTCCAAAATCTGCAGCACCAAATTGACGGCATACGATCCTGAGGCTGGTTGCCAGGTGTTCGGGGTCTGGATCAAAAGGGTGCCCTCGCTTTCCTGGCCAGGATCGCCTGACCGATTCTTCGCAATTTTCCGCATCTAAAGCGCAGGTCCCGGTCAGGCCCGGTCATGGTTCATCAATGTTTCATGAACGCATTTCCAGGCCCGCAAGGCCATTCGACCATCGTCAGGGAGCCCATCGCCCGATGGGCTCCTGTCGATGGCGTCAGGCTCCGGTCATGGAGGCGCAGTCGCGGTCAGTCCTGTTCAAGAGAGCCGGTTCAGAGGCTGATGGTGCATTTACAAACGCGTACCTATTCATTTGCTCGCCACACTCTTGTGAAGTAGTGAAACCCGTTTTTCACGTCCTTTTGGGAACGTGAACCAAACCTCAAAATGGCTGCGATGACAGCGCTGGCAGGTCAGGGGCACCAAGAGTGAGGCGCTGGCGGGCGAGAAAGGTTCGATACGATTCGAGCATTCTTCACCTTTCATCGAGCACACTCGTGCGCACATGACCTGTGTGGGCGGCTCTCTGTGGGCAGTACGAAGGCGCTAATACGGTGATTAGCAATGCTGCGAGGCCCGATCAGGAGACGTCCTTATAATCGGGGGGAGATTATAGCGATGAAATGGCAGGAATTGATCGCTTTAAATGACTTTTATTCTCTATCGGGTCAGGCGGTGAGCAACTGGCCGCGCGTTGAACGTGCGCTGTGCTGTGCCACCCGGGCGCTGGCGGGCAGTGGCTGGTTCAGCCAGGCAAGTCGTTGCTCGGTCACTTCCACCCATTCGACGCCAGACGGGCGTTGCGCACAATGCTTGAACGCGCAGCAGATGCCCGTCTGATAAATGCGTGCGTAATGGCGATGCTGTTGGCGTGTGGTGAACAAAGACCGGAACAGATTCATGGCGCAGCTCCTGTGACGTGGATGAGCGTCTGTGCGATTAGGACGAGTCTGCCGACTGGATGTGACGCCCTGATTACATTGCGCTGCACGAATCATTGCCTGAGCTGCTGCCTGAACCCCGAGACGTGCCGAATGTCCGAGGCTTAACGGTCAGCGCCCTCTGGTTAGCGGCTGTTGCTGGCCGCTATACTGCGGCACATTCAGTGTCTGGCCCATGGAGAAATGAGCATGCTGCGTCGCATTTTGTTCGGTTTGCTTGCTGTAAGCAGTTTGACCCTGGTGGGCTGTGCCCACAGTCCGCAACAACTCAGCCCCACTCCCAAGCTCAACGCACAGCTTGCGGCCGTAGGACGTGGTCAGCCTGTAGTGGTGCGCGTAGTCGACGGCCGTCCCGGCCCGACGCTGGGCACGCGTGGCGGCATGTACCCGGAAACCAGCGCCATTAGCGTCAACGGTGCGGATATCGTTCCCAAGCTCCAGGCTCAGGCCGAGGCGGCAGTACGCCTGTTGGGCTTTACGCCGACTCAGGGTGGCAACGCTCCGCAGTTGACCGTGACCCTGGCAGACTTGAAGTACCAGTCGCCCAAAGAAGGTCTGTACGTGACTGAAGCCACCATCAGCTCGACATTCCGCGCTGACGTACGTAATAACGGTCGCAGCTACAGTGGTCGTTACGCAGCATCGCTGGATCAGCGTTTCGGCATGGCTCCGAACCAGGAAACCAACACCAAGCTGGTGAGTGACGTGTTGAGCGATGCACTGACCCGCGTCTTCCAGGACCCGACCATCGGTTCGACCCTGGCGCAGTAAGCTTCAGCGCTAGACAAAAAGCCCGGCCCTTGTTGAAGGGGCCGGGCTTTTTGCTTTATTCGGTATAGGCCGTGAGGCCGTGGTCAGGCTCAAGCTGCCTGCTGATAAAAATCCAGAAAACTGAAACCGGTGTTCTGATCCATATCCGGCAGGTCATGATGAACGTGCCCGCCCAGTGCACAATAGACCAGCCAGTGGCGGTCCTGAACGTTGAAGGCCAGACCGTCGATCAAATCCTGCTGTTCATCGCTCTGGGCGATGAGGTAAAGGCGATCCTGATTTTTTGCGTGCAGCATGACAAGCTCCAAAAAGAGGGAAGTCCGTTTCTCGAGGAGCCACACAATGAAGGTGTCACGTTACGCTTGGGTGACAGCGGCAGCGAATTGTCATGCAGGATGTTTCGGGGGCTGCATGAATATGCGGAGCACGGACATGATACGTGCTCTCCCGTACACCTATCGTTCCTCACGC
>NZ_LJQT01000292.1:22687-28068 GCF_001400515.1 Pseudomonas meliae
TACCCACGCGGAGCATGGGCACGATAGACGTTCCGGTTCTTAAAGCGCCAACCCGGCCTTGACCCGATATTGGTTGCGTACCGGTGTCGCGTACTGCTGAATCAGGTAAGGGCGATGCTCGGTCGGCACGCCTGCCAGGCGGCCTTCCCATTCATCTTTGGCGCGTTCGAGTTCGTCGGCCGCAAACACTGCGGACGCTGGCGGTACGTCGAGGCTCGGGTCGGCGTCGCTCCATTGCGCGTACGCCAGGTAATGCACCGGGAACAGACGATAGCCGCCTAGAATCTGCCGGTCCATTTCGATAGCCAGTTGCTTGGTGTCCTCGAAGTGCTCGGTGATCGGCGGCGCGAAGTTCACATGCACGCGACCTTTATAACCGGTGATGCCCAGTGCAATGCTCACGTCGTCTTCGCCCGGCGTCTTGGTGTATGAGCCGGTGGTCGCACGAATGTACAGCTCGCGCGCTTTGGCGCTGTCGCACGGATCGTACTCATAGCTGATCGAAACCGGGATCAGGTTCAGAGAGCGAATCACGTCGCCAAACGGCTCGTCCTTGCGGCTCATGTGGAACATTTTGAGGATTGCCGACTCGGTGCGGTCGTCACCATCCTTCGCGCGGCCTTCGGCCTGGGCGATCCAGATGGACTGGCAATCCTTGGTGATCGAGTGGTTGATATACGCCGACAGCAATTGGTAAGCCGCCATTTTCTCGCGCCGCCCGATAATCGAGCGGTGCACGATGAAGCTCTTGTTCAGGCGCATCAGATCGCTGACAAACGGCTTCTGCAGCAGGTTGTCGCCAATGGCAATGCGCGGAGTTGGCAGGCCTGCGTGGTACACGGCATAGTTGACGAACGCCGGGTCCATGACGATATCGCGGTGGTTGGCCAGAAACAGATAGGCACAACCGGACTTGAGCTGCTCGACGCCGGTATAGGTGACTCCGTCCGTAGCGCGCTCGATGGTGTGGTCGACGTAATATTCGACTTTGTCCTGCAGCGTGGCGACCGAGTCGATACCGGCAAACTCGCGACGCAGCTTGCGCGCCAAAGTCGGCTGCAGCAGCCAGCCGAATGCGCCCGCCAGGCGGGGAAAACGGAATCGGGTCAGAATTGCGAGAAAGGCTTTGTCGCTCAGCAGGCGTGCCAAGACGGCGGGGACTTCTGCATCGTTGTACGGTCGGATGGCATCAAATTCGCCCATCATGCTCTCTTGTTGGAATCGGATAGGGTAAAAAGAAGACGTACTTGTTAAAACAGCCTTCTGAAGAATGGGGCAATTATACGCATAACTGATCCCGGAGACCGTGATGCAGGAATTACAGAGTTACGACTGCCCTTATTGCGGCGAACCTGTCGAGGCCGTACTGGACCTGTCCGGTGGCGATCAACAGTACATTGAAGACTGTCCGGTCTGTTGCCGCCCGATCATTTTCGATCTGCAGACCGACGGCGAAGACTGGAACCTGGATGTTCGCAGCGAGAACGAGTGATGCAAAAGATCTACGAGCCCGAGAACCTCATGGAGGCCGAGTTGCTGCTGGCGATGCTCGCCAGCGAAGGCATCGAGGCGCATCTGGCCGGTCGCGACCTGCTCGGTGCGATGGGCGAGCTGCCGGGGCTGGGGCTTCTGGCGCTCAAGGTCGACGACGCACAGGTCGAACAGGCACGCGAGCTGATCACTGCGTACAATAGCGCTTCGCCCTTGTCTGGCGATGAGCCGGACGACTTTCCCGATGTACTGGTGTGCTGAGCACCTTCAATAGAGTCTGATTAGCCCCCATGTGTGGACGCTTCGCCCTGTTTCGCTGGACCCCTGCCTTTGCCGCCTTGCCCGGTTTTCCCGCCGACCAGCAGGCGCAATGGAACATTTCGCCAGCCGACTGGGTGTTGATCATGCGTGCCGCTGAAAACGAGGGCGGGATCGAGCTGGTGCGTGCGCGTTGGGGTTTGACCCCGGCCTGGCTCACCGATCTGTCGAAAACACCTGCCCATGCACGCGCCGAAACCGTGGCCGAGCAACCCATGTTTCGTGATGCCTTTACCCATCGCCGCTGCCTGCTGCCCGCCAACGGCTTTTACGAGTGGCGCGGCACACTGCGCAAGCGTCCGTTCTGGCTGACGCCGGGGGAGGGCGCCGCGCTGTTTTTCGCCGCCATCTGGGAAGCCTATCCGGTGCAGGGGCATACGTACCTGAGCGTGGCGGTGGTCACGCAGGCGGCTGCGACTCAGCGTCGCCCGCTGATTCTGGATGCCAGCGGCCAGAAAGCCTGGCTGGCTGCCGACACACCGCTGCCGACCCTGCAAGCGTTGCTGGCAGCTCCGCAGACCGCATTGCGAGAGCGACCACTGGCCAATCTGGTCAACGATCCGAAGCTCAATGCACCTGAATGTCTGACGCCATTGAGTTAGACGGGCAGGGATAAGACCGATGAATCAGACAAATCCGATATCCGCCTTGAAGCGCATCTGATACAAACTGGACATACCTGCGGGAACCATCCACCTCTCTCAAAGACCAAGATGCCAGTTGGCCGGTATCTGGCGCAGAGATCTGCCCCGCAATGGCCGTTTCACAAACAAGGAGATTCACCATGCGTCAGTCATTTGCCCTCTGTGCCTTGAGCGCTGCGTTGCTGCTCGGCGGGTGTCAGGCAGTCAATACCACCAGTGGTGACTCGGTTGGTGTGGAGCGCAAGCAGTACATGTTCAGCATGCTCTCCACCGATGAAGTCAACAAAATGTACGCCCAGTCCTATCAGCAGACCGTCGGCGAAGCGACCAGCAAAGGTGTGCTGGATACCACCAGCGCCAACGCCAAACGTGTTCACGCAATCGCTGATCGGCTGATCGCCCAGGCCCCGAAACTGCGTCCTGATTCGGCTCAATGGCAGTGGGAAGTCAACCTGATCAAAAGTGACGAACTGAACGCCAACTGTGGTCCGGGCGGCAAGATCTTCGTTTACACCGGTCTGATCGACACCCTCAAGCTGAGCGACGATGAAATCGCTGCGGTCATGGGACACGAGATCGCCCATGCCTTGCGTGAGCACGGGCGTGAGGCGATGTCCAAGGCTTACGGTGTGGCGATGGCCAAGCAGGGGGCGGGTGCCTTTCTGGGGCTTGGGCAAGACAGCCTGGCGTTGGCCGACACTGTGGTCAATTACAGCCTGACACTGCCCAATAGCCGCAGTAATGAAAACGAAGCCGACCTGATTGGCCTGGAGCTGGCTGCGCGTGCGGGTTACAACCCGAATGCGGCCATTACCCTGTGGCAGAAAATGACCCAGAACTCCGGGGGTTCGCAGCCAGAGTTCATGAGTACTCACCCGGCGTCGCAGAGTCGCATTGCTTCGCTGCAGGCCGCGATTCCCAAAGTGATGCCGCTGTATCAGGCAGCCCCCAAATCCTGATCGGCTGAAACACCCGTGGCGTTGCGCGTCTTGCACNNTGCCACGGGAATGCATCACACCCAGCCGCTGACCTGCATTGCCTTGTACACCGCCACCAGTGCCAGCACGAAAAACGCACAGGCAGCCAGGCGGCGAATCAGGGTCAATGGCAATTTCTCGGCGGCAAAATTGCCCGCCAGCACCACCGGCACGTTGGCCAGCAGCATGCCCACCGTGGTGCCGAGAATCACCAGCCACAGGTAGGAATACTGCGCTGCCAGCATGACTGTGGCGATCTGCGTCTTGTCACCAATTTCGGCGATGAAGAAGGTGATCAACGTAGTCATGAACGGGCCGAATTTACGTGCCGTGCTGGCTTCGTCATCGTCCATCTTGTCTGGAACCAGCGTCCACAGCGCCGTCGCCGTAAAGCTGGCCGCGAGGATCCAGTGCAGCACTGCGTCTGACAGGAAGCTGCTGAACCATGCACCTACAGCGCCTGCTGCCGCATGGTTGGCCAGCGTTGCGGCGACAATGCCCGCAATGATCGGCCAGGGTTTGCGAAAGCGTGCGGCGAGAATGAGTGCGAGCAATTGCGTCTTGTCACCGATTTCGGCGAGCGCAACCACAGCGGTAGGGATTAAGAATGATTCCAGCATCAGGTTTCCTAAGGGGCGGGTCGACACGGCTATGACACGTACGACCTCCCCGCCCCGGGTAAGGTGTTCGTGTCATAGGTCTTGTCAAACCACCGATCCGTCTGAGCGGATTCCGGGTCGCACGTACCATGGTCTGAGGACCAAGTATGTTGATACGTGCCGGACGAGCATGGCGCTCGTGGGAGACTACTCCCCTAGGACGGAGCGGATTCTGCCTCCGCAAAAACGTTTCGGCAAGTGCTTATTTCAGGAGCGTTTGGCGCTGTAGATTTTAAAGCCGCTGCCCTGAGCCCTGACTTCACATTGCCCGACGTGCTCTTCGATCAGTGGCTGATAACGCAGAAAGTTATTCGCGACAAGGCGTAGTTCGCCGCCTGATTTAAGATGTTGGCGTGCTTTTCTCAGCAGGTTTTCCGTTGCCATGTAGTCGGTATGAACCCCCACATGGAACGGCGGGTTGCTGAGAATCGTGTTCAAACCCATTGGCGCTGAGTCGATTCCGTCACCGGTCAGCACCTGGGCTTGCAGGCCATTGGCGGCGAGGGTCAGGCGCGAACTTGCGGTTGCGAACGCATCCACGTCCAGCATGATGACGTCGTTGTGCGGGTAGCGACGCTTGACGGCTGCACCGAGTACGCCGGCACCACAGCCGAAGTCGAGCAGGTTGCCGCTCGGCAGCTTGTCGATGTTTTCCAGCAAAAGCGCCGAACCACGATCAAGTCGGCCATGGCTGAAAACGCCGGGCAGGCTGACGACTGTGAGCGGGCCGTCCTGCAGGTCGATCTGGTAGGGCCTGGCGAGGCTTTCCAGCGTAACGGCTTGTGGTGCGTTCTCGACAGTGACCTGCCAGAGCTGGCAGTGGCGGGCACTGTCGAGCTTGCGCGCGCGGCCGAAGTGGCTCAGTTGCTTTGCAGCCGCTTCGATACCGCCACGTTTCTCGCCGACCACAAACAACTCGCGCCCTGCCAGGCGGGAAGCCAGGGCGTTGAGCAGGTAGTCTGTCAGATCGCGGGCTTTGGGCAGGAACAGCACGGCGGCTTCGAAGGCGGCCTCTGGCGCTTCAACGCCGAAATCCACGCGGCCCTCGAACCGCGCATCCAGCGCGGCCTGATCTCCGGCATGCCAGCACCATCCACGCGCGTCCGGCAGTTTTCCGAGCAGGTCATCGGCGGGCAGCCCGACCAGCAACAGCGAGCCCTGAAACAGCTCGGCCTGACGGAGTAACACTTCACTGCGCGGGTCCATGGAATGGCTCCTGAAAAAGCGCGCAGTCTAACAGGATATGGGTCAGGAGGACGCGGAGCGTCCGGAGCGGCATGCGACGCGGAGCG
>NZ_LJQT01000429.1:0-14347 GCF_001400515.1 Pseudomonas meliae
TTTTACAGTGGCGGTGACAGATAAAACGCTGGCGAAGCCTTTTCCTGCTCAAGGCGGCGCGCCATCAGTGCCGTGTCGCAGTAGATATCTGCGCCAGCCTGCAACACCGGCGTCCTGCGATAACCGCCTGTCAGCGCGGTCAGGTCGGGCTTGGGCATGATCGACGGGATCGTCACCGAGCGCCATGTGAGGCCTTTGAAACCCAGCATCAGGCGGGCTTTTTCGGCAAACAGTGACGTGGGGTAATGGTGAAGAATCAACTCGGACATGTTCAGCCTCTGCGCACTCGGGAAGCACACAGCTTAACCCGCAGCACCCTGCCCGCCCACAGACTCAAGCTGATGGCACGACATCACGCTCATGGATCGGGGATCAGGCGTAACTGGCTGCCAGTGCCTCTTTGGCGCTTTTTCTGAGTTTCTTGATCAGCCGCTCCTGACGCAACGCCTCACCCTTGCTGGGCCACTGTTCGACGTAGACCAGGGCCATTGCCGGGCTCGAAGAGAAAAAGCGCGCGCCCTTGCCGCTCTGGTGCATAGCGAATCGGCGCTGCGGATCATCACTGATGCCACAGTACAGCGAGCCGTTGGCAGCGCGCACCAGATAGACAAACCAGGGTTTGCCGACTGCCTGTTCGGAAGTCGGCGCACTCGCGGTGCTGGCAACCTCAGGCACGGCGATTCTCTGAAAAGGTCTTCAGACCCTTGAGCGCCTGAGCCCTGACGGCATTGCGTACCAAAGGCGTCCAGCCAAGCAACAGGCCCTTCAAACCCAAGGCCTGACGCGACCAGCGCCACATATCGAAATTATCGCGATGCTCGCAGATCTTGCCATCGCGGAACACGAATCGGGCCTCAATATCGTTGACCACCGTGCGCCTGGTCTGACTGAACAGATAGGTCGCCACCCAATGCGCAGTGCCCGCCCGATCATCGGCACGCACCTGATCGAAGACCACCGAGAAATTTTTCGCCCGGGAAGTCAGCATGCGCCACATTTCGCCTACCTGAGGCCCGCGCAATTCACCAAATGCCGGGTCACTAAACAGCACGTCATCGGTATAACAGGCACTCATCGCCTCGGCATCCAGCTGCGCAAACGCCTCATAAAAGCGGGTGATCAGTGCGCTGTTGGCCTGACTTTGTTCCTCGTAGTTCATGCGTGCACATCCCCTGGCGAATTATCCGTGCACGATAAGCGGCGCCGCTGAAAATGGCGAGGGTTGATGGCGCATCAGCCATCACTTTTACCTGTCCGGATAACGATTTCGCGCTGCACTGAACGCCTCTGAATTTTCAATCACCCAAGTCCACAGCGGAATCATTTGTACCAGCAGCCCCATGCCCAGGCCGGTCAACGAATATTCCACCCTGAGCGGCTTCTCGCAGTAGTCATGGCGGGTGATCAACCCGTCCTGTTCAAGCTGGCGCAAGGTATGAGTGAGCATGCGCTGGGTGACGCCGTGCAGCTTTCGGCGCAATTGGGCATGGCGCAAAGGGCTGCTGACGCCGAGGGCATGTACCACGCCCAATGACCAGCGGTTTCCGGCGTGGCCGAGAATATCGCGCTTGAGACCATCCTCATCATCGCTGAGCGCAGCACAGGCCGCTTCGGAGCGTCTGACCACTTCCTGCGCGTCCAGCCCGCCCGGTATCACCGATGTGCCTACTTTTTGTATGTCGACAGGCATGCCAGCATCTCTCCCGCCTGAATTGAAAGACTGTCCAAAGGGGTCACCATGCAAGCCGATAACGCAAACGTCAAACAACGCATTCTGGTAATAGGCGCAGGAGAGCTTGGGCTCGCCGTGCTGCGAGGGCTGGTCGAGAAAGCCGGAGCATATGACTTGAGCATTGCCGTGCTGCTACGCCAGAGCAGCTTGAGCACTCAAGCGCCTGCCAAGCGTTTGGAAATCGAAGAAATCCGCGCGCTGAACATTGCCATCGAAACCGCCGATCTGGCCGACGCCACCGTGGACGAACTAGCCACTGTCATGAAGCGCTACGACACGGTAATCAGTTGTGCGGGTTTTGCCGCTGGCCGGGGCACTCAGCGCAAACTGGCCGATGCGGCGCTCAAGGCCGGCATAAAACGCTACCTGCCCTGGCAGTTCGGCGTTGACTACGACCTTATCGGCCGGGGCAGCCCTCAGGATCTGTTCGATGAGCAACTCGATGTGCGAGAAAAGCTGCGCGCCCAGCAGCAAACCGAATGGATAATCGTTTCGACCGGTATGTTTACAAGCTTCCTGTTCGAACCCGCGTTCGGTGTCGTCGATCTGCAAGGCGGTCGGATCAATGCGCTGGGCAGCCTCGATACGACCGTGACAGTCACGACCGCAGAGGACATTGGCAGGCTGACTGCTGCCATCGTGATGCACGAGCCGCGCATTGTGAATCAGGTGGTGTACACCGCTGGCGACACATTGACGTACGCCGGGCTGGCCGATCTTGTGGAGCGTGTCACGGGGCGCGACATCGAGCGGCACGTATGGAGTGTTGCGCAGTTGCAGGCCGATCTGACGGAAATGCCGGATGACAATCTGCGCAAATACCGGGCAGTCTTTGCCATGGGCCGAGGCGTGGCATGGGACGTCGCCCGTACCTACAACGCGAAATCAGGGCTGAGCGTCACCAGTGCCGAACAATGGGCCCTGGCCAATCTGGCTCAGACCTGAAGCAGCTCAAGCCCGGTCCGAACGATCAACAATCATCGAAAATCAAACCTTCTCGCTACTGACCTGCACCTGCAGCGCCCGACCGGCACCCATGCCCGCGATGATGGCGCCCAGCCCGAGTACCGCGAAGATCCAGCCAATCGCGCTCCAGCTGCCGGTCATGTCATGCACCACGCCCACGGCAAACGGGCCGGTCGAAGCGATGGTGTAGCCAAAGCCTTGCGCCATGCTCGACAGATTGGCGGCGACATGTGAGTCGCGCGAGCGCAGGACGATCAAGGCCAGCGCCAGGCTGAACGTGCCGCCCTGCCCGATCCCCAGCAGGATGGCCCAGCCCCACAGTCCGCCGAGCGGAGCGTACAGGCAGCCGAACAGCCCGGTCAGTGTGAGCGACATGACCAGCATGATCGCCAGACGCTGATCCTTGCCGCGTGTGGCCAGATAGGGCACCGCCAGGGCGCTGATGACTTGCGCGATGATCGAGCCGGACAGCAGCAGACCGGCCTGGGTCGGCGTCAGGCCGCGACCGATGAGAATAGAGGGCAGCCAGCCGAAGACAATGTACGACAGCGACGATTGCAGGCCCATATACAGCGTGACCTGCCACGCCAGCGGGTCACGCAACAGGCCGCGAACTCGATAGACATCGCGATGTGAGCCATGCATTTCACGTGCTTGTGGAAACCAGAACAGCGCCGCAATCAACGCCGGAATCAGCCAGAAACCCAGACCTATTTGCCAGCTGTCGCCGACGTACTGGCTCAGCGGCACCGTCGAACCGGCTGCAATCGCAGCGCCCAGGCACAGCGCCATGGTGTAGACACCGGTCATTGCCCCGGCCTTGTGCGGGAAATCGCGCTTGACGATACCGGGCAACAATACGCCGATGACCCCAATGCTCGCGCCCGCCAGCAGGCTGCCGGTAAACAGGCCGACTTCGCCGAACAGGCTGCGTACTGCCAGACCCGACGCCAGTGTCAGGAGCACCACCAAAACCACCCGTTCACTGCCAAAACGCCGGGCAAGAATCGGTGCCAATGGCGCGAACAGGCCCAGACACAACACCGGCAAGGTGGTCAGCAGACCAGCTTCGGCAGCCGACATCCCAAGGCTTGCGGACACCTCGTTAAGCAACGGCGCAACGCTGGATAACGCGGGGCGCAGGTTGAGGGCGACCAGCACCAGACCCAGCAGCAACAGCCAGGGGCGCTTTAGAACAGGATGGGCTTGATCGGTAATCGGTTGGGGGCTGGATTGAGCCTTGGCAGTCATCGGTTTCTCGGTAATCAGGTATGTCGACCCTTTTCAGGGGGGCGGTATCCTGTTGGAGAATCATCGCGAATACAAGGTTCAGCCAGAATTGCATACAAGATGCATGGCAAATGCAGGCAAAAAAACCGGGCACATGGCCCGGTTTTCCGTTTGGCAGCTACTGACTCAGTGAATGATCTGACTGAGGAACAGCTTGGTACGATCGCTTTGCGGGTTGTCGAAGAAGTCGTTAGGCGCGGCCTGTTCGACGATTTCGCCTTTGTCCATGAAGATCACCCGGTTCGCCACGGTGCGGGCAAAGCCCATCTCGTGAGTCACGCACAGCATGGTCATGCCTTCTTCTGCCAGGCCAACCATGGTGTCGAGCACTTCCTTGACCATTTCCGGGTCGAGTGCCGAAGTCGGTTCATCGAACAGCATGATTTTCGGCTTCATGCACAAGGCACGGGCAATCGCCACACGCTGCTGCTGACCACCGGAAAGCTGACCCGGGAACTTGTGGGCCTGCTCGGGAATACGCACACGCTCCAGATAATGCATGGCGATTTCTTCGGCTTTCTTTTTCGGCATGTTGCGTACCCACATCGGTGCCAGCGTGCAGTTCTGCAGGATGGTCAGGTGCGGGAACAGGTTGAAATGCTGAAACACCATGCCGACTTCACGGCGGATGGTCTCGATCTGCTTCAGGTCGGAAGTCAGTTCGGTGCCATCAACGATGATACGACCCTGCTGGTGCTCTTCCAGACGGTTGAGGCAACGAATGGTGGTCGATTTGCCCGAGCCCGATGGGCCGCACAGCACGATACGTTCGCCCTGACGCACGTTCAGGTTGATGTCCTTGAGTACATGGAACTGGCCGTACCACTTGTGGACGCCCTCCATGCGGATCATGCCTTCAGCGCCCAGAGGCTTATTGATAACTTCACTCATCACAAAACTCCTAACGCTTGTGGCCTGTGTCCAGCTTACGTTCCAAATGCATGGAATAGCGGGACATACCGAAACAGAAGATCCAGAACACCAGGGCCGCGAAGACATAGCCTTCAGTGGCCATACCCAGCCATGCCGGGTCGGCGGTAGCTTGCTTGACGCTGTTGAGCAGGTCGAACAGGCCGATAATGATCACCAGACTGGTGTCTTTGAACAAGGCAATGAAGGTGTTGACGATGCCGGGAATGACCATCGTCAACGCCTGCGGCAAAATCACCAGACCCATGCTGCGCCAGTAACCCAGGCCCATGGCCGAGGCGGCTTCATACTGGCCCTTGGGGATGGCCTGCATGCCGCCGCGTACCACTTCGGCGATGTACGCCGACTGGAACAGAATCACGCCGATCAACGCCCGCAGCAGTTTGTCGAAGTTCATCCCTTCGGGCATGAACAGCGGCAGCATCACCGACGACATGAACAGCACAGTGATCAGCGGCACGCCGCGCCAGAACTCGATAAACGTTACGCATACCACACGCACAGCCGGCATGTTGGAGCGACGGCCGAGCGCCAGCAAAATACCCAGCGGCAAGGCACCGACGATACCCACGGTGGCAATCACCAGGGTCAGCATCAGGCCGCCCCACTGGCTGGTCGGTACGTTGGTCAGACCAAAAGCACCGCCGTGCAGCAGGTAGAAGGCAACAATCGGGTAAATCACCAGAAAGGCAATACCGTAGACAGCCTTGCGCTGAAACTTCGAGATGAACAGCGGCGCAGCACCGACAATCGCCAGGACGGCGGTCAGGTCGACCCGCCAGCGCAGCTCATTGGGGAAGTAGCCGTACATGAACTGGCCGAAGCGCTGCTCGATGAACACCCAGCAGGCGCCCGCCTTGGTGCAGTCTTCCTTGGTCGTGCCGACCCAGTTGGCGTCCAGTAGAGCCCAACTGATGATCGGCGGAACGACCAGATAGATCAGGTAGAGCGAGAACAGGGTCAGCAGGGTGTTGATCCAGCTGGAGAACAGGTTCTGCCGCATCCACGCCATCGGGCCGAACACTTTGCCCGGTGGTGGCATATCAGGTTTGAAAGTATGAGTCGTCATGCGCGTTTCCTCACCGCTCGATCAGCGCAATGCGCTTGTTGTACCAGTTCATCAGCAGGGAAATGCTGATACTGATCGCCAGGTACACACTCATGGTGATGGCAATGACTTCAATGGCCTGTCCGGTCTGGTTGAGCACCGTACCGGCGAACAGGGAAACCATTTCCGGATAACCGATGGCTGCTGCCAGCGAAGAGTTCTTCGCCAGGTTCAGGAACTGACTGGTCAACGGTGGAATGATCACTCGCAGCGCCTGCGGAATGATGACCTTGCGCAGCGTTGGCCCGGGGCGCAGCCCCAGCGAGCGGGCAGCTTCGGTCTGACCGTGACTGACCGACTTGATGCCGGAACGCACGATTTCAGCGATGAACGCCGCCGTGTAGATGGTCAGTGCCAGGGTCAGGGAGATCAGTTCCGGGATCAGCACCCAGCCACCGGTGAAGTTGAAGCCCTTCAGTTGCGGCAGTTCCCAATGCACCGGGCTGCCGAAGACCAGCATGCTCAGGCCCGGGATCACCAGCAACAACGCCAGACCGACCCAGAACTTGTGAAACGGCTGGCCAGTGGCTTCGAAGCGCTTGTTGGCCCAGCGCACCATCATCACGATCGCTATCACGGCAACCACGATGCTGATCAGAAACGCCCATGCACCTTCGGCTGGCAACGCTCTGGGCATATTCAGCCCGCGGCTGCTGACGAAGAACATGTCCAGATAACCATGCGCCTGACGCGGACCAGGCAGCGTGAGGAATACGGCGGTGTACCAGAAGAGGATCTGCAGCAGTGGCGGAATGTTGCGGAAGACTTCGACATAAACGGTTGCCAGCTTGCTGATCATCCAGTTCGGAGACAGGCGAGCGACACCAATGACAAAGCCCAGCAAGGTCGCCAGGACAATACCGATAACCGACACCAGCAAGGTATTCAGCAGGCCGATGACGAATACGCGGGCATAACTGTCCGCTTCGCTGTAGTCGATCAGGTGTTGAGCAATACCGAAACCGGCACTGTTCTCAAGAAAGCCGAAACCCGAGGTAATACCACGGTGTTGCAGGTTGGTCTGGGTATTGTCGAAGATGAACCAGCCCAACGCGATCACCGCCACGACAGTGATGATCTGAAATAACCACGCGCGCACTTTCGGATCGCTCAGAGAGAGCTTTTGCTTGGGTGCGACGATTTGCTTTTCCATGAAATGCCCCAGGAAAAATCCAACAGAACAACGCCCGACAGGCTGGGAAGCCTGCCGGGCGCCGGGTCAATCAACGAATAGGTGGAGCGTACTGAATGCCGCCAGCATTCCACAGAGCGTTCTGGCCGCGCTTGATTTTCAGCGGGGTGCCTTCGCCCAGGTTGCGTTCAAACACTTCGCCGTAGTTACCGACCTGCTTGACGATCTGCACGACCCAGTCTTTCGGCAGCTTGAGGTCCTTGCCGTAAGTACCGTCGGCGCCCAGCATACGGGCTACGTCAGGGTTCTTGGTCGACTTGGCTTCAGCTTCAACGTTCTTGGAAGTGATTTTGGCTTCCTCGGCGTTGAGCATGGCGAACAGGGTCCATCGAACGATCGAGAACCAGTCTTCGTCGCCTTTACGCACGACAGGGCCCAGAGGCTCCTTGGAGATCACTTCAGGCAGAACAATGTAATCGTCCGGCTTGGCCAGCTTGCTGCGCTGTGCGTAGAGCTGCGACTGGTCGGAAGTCAACACGTCGCAACGGCCGCCTTCCAGCGACTTGGCGCTTTCGTCAGAGGTGTCGAAGGTGATCGGGGTGTATTTCAGGCCGTTCGAACGGAAGTAGTCGGAGACGTTCAGCTCGGTGGTGGTACCGGCCTGGATGCAGATGGTTGCACCGTCCAGTTCCTTGGCGCTTTTCACGCCCAGCTTGTTGTTTACCAGGAAGCCGATACCGTCGTAGTAGGTAACGCCGGTGAACACCAGGCCCATGCCCGCATCACGGGAACTGGTCCAGGTGGTGTTACGCGAAAGGATATCGATCTCGCCGGATTGCAATGCGGTGAAGCGCTCCTTGGCGTTCAACTGGCTGAACTTGACCTTGGTGGCGTCGCCGAACACAGCGGCTGCAACGGCGCGGCAGACATCAGCGTCAATACCAGTGATCTTGCCGGTGGAGTCCGGAACGGAGAACCCTGGCAGGCCATCGCTGACGCCGCACTGAACAAAACCTTTCTTCTGAATAGCGTCAAGGGTGGCACCGGCGTTGGCAGCCCCGGTTACACCAAATGCGGCCAGGGCGGTGACGACAGCCAGGGTGGATTTCAACATCTTCATTCAAAAACCTCCAGTTTGCTCTTTGTTGTGTAGGTGTCTCAGTCGCGTCGCACCTTTGTGAGGCGCTAATGACCCGTGCTGGCTTATTTTTGGGTCATGCAACGCTGGGCCTGAATCACGAATCGTCTGCAGGATCATCCCGTCATTCGTCTTCATCATTCAGAATCGGCCCCGTGGACTGAAACCCCATGATTTTCCTGGACCGGAGTGGTACAGGTTGAATCGTGCCGCGAATCCTGACGCATGGACTCCCGAGCTGCTTTTCGATCGCTATAAGTAATAGCCTTATAGTGTTACCGAACGATGTGAGCGACTCGACTCCAGTCCTGCTGTAGCAAAGCCCGTACCAGCATGCTGGCTAAGTCGAATTAGCGACAGGTCAAGACAAAAACTTGTAACCTTGCGACATCTTCTTTCATTTTTAATCTAACCGCGCACCCTATTAATGCGCTCTAAATGAGCCAGCGCACACAAATGGAGCAGACATGAGCAAACCTTTGATCATCCAACCTTCAGGCACCGCGGATGCCTGCGTTATCTGGCTGCACGGGTTGGGCGCCGACCGCTATGATTTTCTTCCGGTCGCCGAGATGCTGCAGGAGTCGCTGACGACTACACGTTTCGTCCTGCCTCAGGCACCGACACGCGCCGTAACGGTCAACGGCGGCTATGAAATGCCAAGCTGGTACGACATCAAGGCCATGAGTTCCGAGGCCCGCGCCATTGATCACGATCAGATGGAAGCCTCGGCACAAAAGGTGCTGGACCTGATCGAGCAACAACGCGACAGCGGCATCGACCCGTCACGGATATTTCTGGCAGGCTTTTCCCAAGGCGGCGCGGTGGTGTTACACGCGGGCTATAGACGCTGGCAGGGTCCGCTGGGCGGCGTCCTCGCGCTGTCCACTTATGCCCCGACATTCAGCAATGAGATGACGCTGTCTGCCAGCCAACAGCGCATCCCTGCCTACTGCCTGCATGGCCAGCACGACGAAGTGGTGCACAACCCCATGGGCCGGACGGTGTACGAGCACCTCAAGGCTCAGGGTGTAACCGCTCAATGGCAAGAGTACCCAATGGGGCACCAAGTGTTACCGCAGGAAATCCATGACATCGGCGTCTGGCTGGCTGACAAGCTGCGCTGAAGCGCAATGGGCCCGCATGCAACTGACCGCTTTTGTAGCTCGCCACGGATGGCACTACGCCGAGCACGGTTCTTGCTTTACACTGCTCGGCGTACATTCCTTAACCAATTGATGAGATGACCGTGCTCAAAGCACTTAAAAAGATGTTCGGTAAAAGTGAGGCTGAGCAGCGCGCGCCTGGTCCGACAGCCTTTATTCCCGCCTCCCCCGCTGCCGCAGGCGACATACCGGATCATGCCCAGACTCAGCTTTCGGACACCGTCAACGAGCCCTCCAAAGCCAGAGCACCGCGCACCGACAAGCCAAGGGCCGAGCGCCCGCGTCGTGAGCGCGTGGTAAAACCGCCTGCGCCAGCATGGAAACTCGAAGATTTCGTCGTCGAACCACAGGAAGGCAGGACCCGCTTCCACGATTTCAACCTTGCGCCTGAACTGATGCACGCGATTCAGGACCTTGGTTTCCCGTACTGCACACCGATTCAGGCGGGCGTACTGGGCTTCACGCTCAAAGGCAAGGACGCGATCGGTCGCGCCCAGACCGGTACCGGCAAGACCGCTGCGTTCCTGATCTCGATCATCGAGCAACTGACCCAGACGCCACCGCCAGCCGAACGTTACATGGGTGAGCCCCGAGCGCTGATCATTGCGCCCACTCGCGAACTGGTGGTGCAGATCGCCAAGGACGCTGCCGACCTGACCAAATACACCAACCTGAACGTCATGACGTTCGTCGGTGGCATGGATTTCGACAAGCAGCTCAAACAACTTGAAGCACGGCACTGCGATATTCTGGTGGCCACGCCTGGCCGCCTGCTGGACTTCAACCAGCGCGGCGAAGTGCATCTGGACATGGTCGAAGTGATGGTCCTGGACGAAGCCGACCGCATGCTCGACATGGGTTTCATCCCGCAGGTGCGTCAGATCATCCGCCAAACCCCGCACAAGGGTGAACGCCAGACCCTGCTGTTCTCCGCGACCTTCACCGAAGACGTGATGAACCTCGCCAAACAATGGACGACAGACCCTTCCATCGTCGAAATCGAATCGTTGAACGTCGCCAGTGACAACGTCGAACAGCATATCTATGCCGTTGCCGGTGCCGACAAGTACAAGCTGCTCTATAACCTGGTCACCGACAACGGCTGGGAACGAGTGATGGTCTTTGCCAACCGCAAGGACGAGGTGCGACGCATCGAAGAGCGCTTGGTACGCGATGGCGTCAATGCCGCGCAACTGTCGGGCGATGTGCCGCAGCACAAGCGCATCAAGACCCTTGAAGGCTTCCGCGAAGGCAAGATCCGCGTACTGGTCGCCACCGATGTGGCCGGTCGTGGTATCCACATTGACGGCATCAGCCACGTGATCAACTTCACCCTGCCAGAGGTGCCGGACGACTACGTGCACCGCATCGGCCGTACCGGTCGCGCAGGTGCAGATGGCGTCTCCATCAGCTTCGCCGGCGAAGACGACTCCTACCAGTTGCCCGCCATCGAAGAGAAGCTGGGTCGCAAGATCAGTTGTGAAACACCGCCGACCCACCTGCTCAGGGCAGTGGTGCGGCAAACGACCTGACACGTGCGATCAACAAAAAAGCGCAGCCTTTACGGGGCTGCGCTTTTTTTGTGCCTGCCGGAAATCAGCAGCGTGAGGGTCAGTCAGTACCGTATTTCGGCGAACGTGGACCGTAAAGCAGGCCCGCCGGCCGACCAGCAGTGAGCAGTCGGTTGCTGGCTATCCCGGCGATGGGATGACCGGCATCGGTCGAACTGTTGATGATCTGCTTGACCGCCGCGGTAATCAGCATACCCACCAGACCGCCACCGCTGTTGTTGCCGCCCTCTTCACTGGACGCCGACGCGGTACCCGTCCACAGCGCAGTACCGGTGCGCAGATCAACCAGCTTTGCCGTGACCGTCACGACGGTCTGGCTACTGATGACCACATAACTGGTGCCGTATTGCTTGACCGTGATGTACATCGCGGCATCGGCTCCGAAGATCTCACGCAGCTTGGCGGGCGATGTCGCCTGAATATCATTGGCGTTGGTCAGGCCGTTGTTGCGAAATGTCTCGTCAACCAGCGCCACAGGCAACACGTAGTAGCCCGACTCGGCCAGCGGGTAGGTCACCTGCGAGAAGGTGCTGTACGTCGCTTTGACGTCAGGCGATTCGTTGACCGGCGGCAGTACCAGAATCGAACGCGGTTTGCTTTCCTTGAAGGCCGAGTAGTCCACCGTTGGCGGGGTAACGCAACCCGACAGCAGGGCAACGGCAAACAGGCTTACAGCAACTTTCAGATAAGAGAGGTTCATTTGACGACTCCTGCGTGGGCGTTCTTGAGCAGGAAGTCCATATAAGTGGCCGACTCGGGAAACAGTGCCTTTTCCGTGCGCAACTCCTGAACCATCTGGTCATCCTTGCCAATACTGCCGTATAGCATGCCCAACTGAGCATGGTATCCCGGTGGCGGCGTTGCGTTGGTAGAGCGGATTTTCTGCAAGTCTTCTTCGAGCTTGGCGACCTGGGCTTCCTTGGACTCGCCTTTGAAATACTCGTACACCTCAGGCTGGTAACTGCCCCACTGGTACAAGGTTTTCGGCTGTTGGACGCAGCCCGTCAGGCACGCGCCGGCGACTAAAAGCATTGCGACATTGCGCAACGAAACATTAAAACGATTCATGAACATCACAAATTCCCTTTTGAAATATCAGTTGGCAGTCGGTTTCCAGGCACCGCTGTCGAGCGCACGCACCATGTTGTTGACGGCTTCGCGCATGGCCAGGTCGAGAACCTTGCCGTTGAGTGTCGAGTCATAACTGGCGGTGCCGCCAAAGCCGACGACTTCACGGTTGGAAAGCTCGAACTCGCCTGCGCCCTGAGTCGAGTACACCACTTCCGAAGTGCTGATATTGACGATGTTCAACGCGACTTTCGCGTAGGCAATCTGGGATTTGCCGCGGCCCAGCAGGCCGAACAGTTGCTGATCGCCGACTTCTTTGCGACCGAACTCGGTCACGTCGCCGGTCACCACGTAGTCAGCACCCTTCAGACGCTGGGCGGTAGATTTAATAGCGGCTTCCTGCTTGATCTCCTCCATGTTGTCGCGATCCAGCACATTGAACCGGTTGGTTTGCTGCATGTGGGTGATCAGGATGGTCTTGGCTTGACCACCAAGACGATCGACGCCATCGGAAAAGATCCCGCGCATATAGCTGGAGCGGTTATCGAACTTGCCGACCGCAACCGGATAGCGCACACCGGCATAGGCAACTCCAGCACTTTCAACCTTTGTCACAGGCAGCGCCCGCGAGCTTTCCGTTGCACAACCAGCAACCAGCGCTAAAGCCGCTGTCGTCATCCCTGAAACCAAAAACTGCTGAAGTTTCTTCACATTCTGCTCCGAGCGTTTACGAAAACTGCCCGCAACGTGGCTCGCAAAACGCGATCACGTTCGGACAGTTATTGAATAGGATTGGGCAAAGCCAACAGGCCGCCTTTTCGCGGTCGCACATGATAGCCCGAAGCCATCTTTCTGTACCAAGAAAGATGCAAATAGACGATATAAAAAGCGGAAGGTCAGACTTTCAGGGAAAAAGATGGGCGCAACGACCAACGACTACCAGCGCCGGGCTGCTGCCTGATCGCTATCGCGGCCTTCAACCCACTGCGGTCCCTCGGAAGTCTTTTCCTTCTTCCAGAACGGCGCGCGGGTCTTGAGGTAGTCCATGACGAAATCGCAGGCTTCGAACGCTGCCTGCCGGTGAGCGCTGGCAACGCCCACGAATACTATCGGCTCGCCGGGCTCCAGCGCTCCCACCCGATGCAGCACATCAACGCGCAGCAACGGCCAGCGCTGTTCGGCCTCGGTAACGATTTTTGCCAGTGCCTTTTCGGTCATGCCCGGATAATGCTCCAGAAACATGCCTGACACCTCGCGACCCTCGTTGAAGTCCCGCACATAGCCGACAAAACTGACCACCGCGCCGATGCCGAGGTTGGCCGCATGCAACGCGTTGACTTCATTGCCGGGGTCGAACGCCGCAGCCTGAACGCGAATGGTCATGTTCAGCCTCCGGTCACGGGCGGAAAGAATGCGACTTCATCACCATCAGACAGCGGCTCGGTCGGCTTGCACAGTTCCTGGTTGCGGGCACACATCAGGTTCTGCTCGGCAAGGACCTGCCAGGCCTCGCCACGCTGCAACAGCGCTTGGCGCAGCGTGTCCAGCGTGGCGAACTCGCCTTCGACAGACTCGCTGTCCAAGCCCAGGACTTCACGGTAGCGGGCAAAATACTGAACCTGGATCTTCATGGTGATACCTGTGTCTGATCGGCAATGAAGTGACCGCTCTTGCCGCCGAGCTTTTCCAGCAGCCGAACCGACTCGATGACCATGCCGCGATCGACCGCCTTGCACATATCGTAAATTGTCAGCGCCGCAATGCTGGCAGCGGTCAGGGCTTCCATTTCCACACCGGTCTGCCCGGCCAGCTTGCAGCTCGCGGTAATACGCACCGCATCATCGCCGTCAGCGGCGAGGTGAACCTTGATGCTGGTGAGCATCAATGGATGGCAGAGCGGGATAAGATCACTGGTTTTCTTTGCCGCCTGAATGCCGGCAATGCGTGCGACAGCAAATACATCCCCTTTGGGATGACCGCCGCTGACAATCATTTGCAGCGTGGTGGGCAGCATACGCACCACTGCTTCGGCCACCGCCTCACGGGACGTCACGGCTTTATCCGTAACGTCGACCATATTGGCGCGCCCTTGGGAATCGAGATGAGTGAGCACAACGTTACTCCTTGGCAGAAGCAAGAAGTGTGGCAGCTGCAAGCTACAAGCTACAAGCTACAAGCTGAAAGTGCCCGGCGTTATACACAGGTTTTAAAGCGTACGAAAATCCTGGCTTCTGCCCGGAGGGCGT
>NZ_LJQT01000429.1:14368-37101 GCF_001400515.1 Pseudomonas meliae
TTCGCGAACAAGTTCGCTCCTACGCCTTTCGGCCAGAAGCGAACTTGTGTGTGACGATAAGCTTGGCGCATGGGCGCGATAATCAAAAGCTGCAAGTGAGGGCTCTCGTACACCGAAGTCCCCCACTTGAAGCTAATAGCTTGAAGCTTACAGCTGCTTTTCAGCTAAAGATGACTCTCCGCGTATTCGGCCAGTATCGAGCGTGGCACGCCTTGCAAGGTGATATGCACGCCGTTAGGGAAGTCCTTGAAGCGCTCCGTCAGGTAGGTCAGCCCGGAACTGGTGGCTGACAGGTAAGGGGTGTCGATCTGCGCCAGGTTGCCCAGGCAGACCACTTTGGAACCGGCGCCGGCACGGGTGATGATGGTTTTCATCTGGTGCGGGGTCAGGTTCTGGCATTCATCGATCAGAATCAGGCTTTGCTGGAAGCTGCGACCTCGAATGTAGTTGAGGGATTTGAACTGCAACGGCACCTTGCTGAGGATGTAGTCGACACTGCCATGAGTGTTTTCATCATCCATGTGCAGGGCTTCAAGGTTGTCGGTGATCGCGCCAAGCCAAGGCTCCATCTTTTCCGCCTCGGTGCCGGGCAGGAAGCCAATCTCCTGATCCAGGCCCTGAACGCTACGGGTAGCGATGATGCGCCGATAACGCTTGGTGACCATGGTCTGCTCGATGGCAGCCGCCAACGCCAGAATGGTTTTACCCGAACCAGCGGCACCGGACAGGTTGACCAGGTGAATATCCGGGTCGAGCAGTGCGAACAACGCCAGCCCCTGATAGATATCACGCGGTTTCAGGCCCCAGGCCTCCTGATGCAGCAGTGGCTCCTGATGCATATCCAGAATCAGCAGTTCGTCGTTCTTGACGCCCTTGATCCAGCCTACGAAGCCCTGTTCATCGACAATAAACTCGTTGATATGAACCGCAGGCAGCATTTCATTGAGCTGCACGCGGTGCCAGGTACGGCCACGCTCCTGACGGGTGTCGACCTTGTTGACGCGGTCCCAGAACGAACCGGTCATGTCGTGGTAGCCACGCGACAACAGCGAAACGTCGTCGACCAGCTGGTCGGTGCTGTAATCTTCGGCCGCAATGCCGCAGGCGCGCGCCTTGAGGCGCATGTTAATGTCTTTGGTCACCAGCACCACGCTCAAGTCCTTGTTGCGCGCATGCAGGTCGATCAATTGGTTGATGATGATGTTGTCGTTGAGGTGCTCGGGCAGCAGGCTGTTGGGTTCCTCGCGCTTGCTCATCAAAATCGACAGAAAACCTTTGAAAACACCGGTCCCGCGGTCAATCGGCACGCCCTTTTCAACTTCTTCAGGGTTAGCCTCGCCGAGGGTCTTGTCGATCAGGCGGATGGCCTGGCGACACTCGGCAGCAACCGAATGTTTACCGGCCTTGAGTTTGTCCAGTTCCTCCAGAACCGTCATGGGGATGGCGACGTGGTGTTCTTCGAAATTCAGCAGTGCGTTTGGATCATGGATCAATACGTTGGTATCGAGCACGTAAAGGATCGGCTGGTTAGTGGAAGGGGTGCGTCCGTGGTCATCCATACTCGCTCACCTTTGTAGAAGCCGGGCGACGCAGAACCACGACAGTACTGCGCCACGAAAAGGCCGCCGGATTCTTCCCTTCAGGCAGGGGAGAAATGTCGCTCAAAATGTCGCTCAAGGTGGGTCTTGGAAGACGCCACCTGTGTTGCAGGTTTCGGCGGTCTGTATTCGTAATACAGCAAAAGGGATGACAGAAAAAAGCTCTTTGACAGTTTTTTGAAGTTTATTTCACAGCCTGACGAATAGAGCTTGGCGGACGTACACAGCACGTTTAAAGTCGGAAGTCCGCCCACGCCGAATCTGCCTTCATTCCCCCTCGGGCGCAGCCTCTTCACTGCTCTGCGGCCCTTGTTCTACGGGGCTTTCAGAGATATTCCGGCAATCGTCCCAGATCAAATCGCTTTGCGCGGTATTGGCCAGCAGCAATGGCAGTGCAGACTGCGCCTTGTTGGCCACGTCGTGGAAGACCACCGTGCCCTTGCGCCAGAGCAGCATGAGGGTTAGTACGCGGTCGCCAACCTGCTCTGCCGAAAGCCGCCCGGTATTGTCCTCGGCATCGATGTTCCACAATGACACGCGTAAATGCTCGGCGCGGAAGAAGTCGCCGCTGTCGGNNNTCCCGCCGATGGCCGTAAGGCGGGCGAAACAGCGGCACGAAATTATCCGGCAGCACACGCTGAACCAGTGCCGCACTGCGTTGCACTGAACCCTGCCAGTCCAGCCACTGGCTATGCGAACGATACTCCCACCCTTGAATGCCCACGCACTGCTGGCGATACAGCGCCTGCAAGCTTGTGGTCGATGTGTTGTCGAGGCGTTCCTGAAGGCTCTTGCCCAGCACAAAGAAGGTGGCGGTCATCTTCTGCTGACGCATGAAGTCGGCCAACCAGTCGGTTCCGCCATCGACCGGGCTCGGGCCGCTTTCGAAATTGAGCATGAAGGTGCGGTCCGGCATCTCGTCGCCACTCATCTCATCAGAGTTGTAGCGCTCGATCTCGCTGCTGGTCTGCGGGAACAAGGCAGCCATGAATAGCAGCTCGTTCAAATAACGCTGATGGAACACGGCGCCGGGTCTGGCCCAGTTGGCGTAGAACGAGTCGTTCGACACCTGAAACTCTTCAGCGCGCTGACGTAACTGGTCCATGTCCTCGACCAGCACGCAGAAGTTGGCATCCTGCTCGCAGCTCTTTTGAGCATTCTGATAGTTTTCCAGCAAGCGCAGCCACAGACGATGGCGGACCACGTTCAACGAAGGCACGTTGACGAAGCGCAGGCCGAGGCGCTGCTTGAGCCCTTCCTCGTCCAGCTTCTCGCTGAGGTACAGTTCGTGGGCAAAGGCGAGGATTTCCGCGCGCGACGCGACGTCGAACAACCCCGGCGTTTCAAGGCGCTCGGGCCACACACTGCGGTCTATGGTGGCAGTGACCGGCACCGCCGCCTGCGCCTGGAGCCAGAACAGACCTGCACACACTGCTAAAACAATACGCAAACCCGATGCCCTCTCGATCAACCATTAACATCATGACCAGCGCGCCACTATAGCTGATATGAGCCTGGCTTCTTATGTCGGAGCGCATACAAAGCCGCATGGCATGCTGACGTGGCACACACGGCCTGACTCTATCGCCACCATAGCTGGAGTCGTGGGCCATCAGTCCCTAGAATCCCCGGACGATCAAAGGAGACGACTTCATGCTGATGGTGATTTCCCCGGCAAAAACCCTCGATTTCGAGACCCCGCCCACTACCGGACGCTTCACTCAGCCGCAGTATCTGGATCACTCTCAGGAGTTGATCACCCAACTGCGTGAACTGACGCCAGCGCAGATCAGCGAACTGATGCACCTGTCCGACAAGCTTGCCGGGCTGAACGCGGCACGCTTCGGAAGCTGGAACCCGGCCTTCACGCTCGACAATGCCAAGCAGGCGCTGCTGGCCTTCAAGGGCGATGTGTATACCGGCCTGCAAGCCGAAACACTAAGCGACGCGCAGCTCGACTATGCACAGGATCACCTGCGCATGCTGTCCGGCCTTTATGGGCTGCTGCGCCCGCTGGACCTGATGCAGCCCTATCGCCTGGAAATGGGTACGCGACTGGCAAACGCTCGCGGCAAGGATCTCTACGCGTTCTGGGGCACGCAGATCAGCGAATGGTTGAATGAAGCGCTGGCAGCCCAGGGCGACGACCTGCTGCTCAATCTTGCGTCTACCGAGTACTTTTCTGCGGTCAAACGTTCAGCGCTCAAAGCCCGGATCATTGACACCGAGTTCAAGGACTTCAAGAACGGTCAGTACAAGATCATCAGCTTCTATGCCAAGAAAGCGCGCGGCATGATGAGCCGTTTCGTCATTGAGGAACGTATCAACAGCCCCGAAGCGTTACAGGCGTTCGATGTTCAGGGCTATCGTTATAACCGTGAGCAATCGACGCGCGACAAGTTGGTGTTTTTGCGCAACGTCGTAGAAGACTAGACACTGTAACCGTCGTGTAACGCATCGCTGTTACACGACCTGTCCTACGATCCAACAGCAAATGCCAACATCGTGACGCCAGATAAACGTCAACTTTTCGACGACGCAATCTCGCCTGATTTTTTCATCAAAAAAAATCCACTTTTTTACGTAGTGGCTTTTTGGCCTTTTGCAGTAGTAGCACTTTCATATCTACCCCGCTGAAATCCCCGCGCAATAAGGCTTTTAAGAAAAACGCCATCACCGCGATACTGCCCCTATCATAAACTGGATACAGCAAAATCCGCAAATCAGGACGAGTGGCCCGGAACTAAATGCGAATTCCTACGCTCCTACATCCCGTAACAATTCTGGGCTGACGTGTAAGAGATCACTTACAGGTCGACTGGAAAAATGGGAAGTTACCGACAGGGAAGCCAGGTTCATGTAACGCTGGCGTCAGGTACCAGAACTAAACTCACATCACTAGTTGATGTTGTAGACAGGCGAAGCGCCCAACAGGTGTGATGCGCAGGATTCGACAAGGTCAGCCAAGGCTCTAGTCAGAGGCTTTCCGAACGAGGTCCGCCGTCAATCGTCAAACAGGAGTGGTTTACTGCATCCAAGGAGAGCAGGGCCCTGCCCACCGGACAGGTCACTTGCCGCTTGTACTTAGTGTCATTTGAGTTCGCCTCACCTATTTGGGCACTCACTCATTAAATATGCCTGCGTTAGTTCCACGGCGTTGTTAGCCGTAAAGGATGGCGCGTGACATCTGCTGGCCAAAATTAATATCCAGCCAATTTATGGCGTGAAAAATCGAGGAGAATACGATGCGTATCAGCATATTTGGTTTGGGTTATGTCGGTGCAGTCTGTGCCGGTTGCCTGTCTGCCCGCGGTCACGATGTAGTTGGTGTGGATATTTCCAGCACCAAGATCGATCTGATCAACAACGGCAAATCACCTATCGTTGAACCAGGTCTGGAAGAGCTGCTGCAGAAAGGTATCAGTACCGGAAAACTGCGCGGCACTACCGACTTCGCCGAAGCCATTCGCGCCACTGACCTGTCGATGATCTGTGTCGGTACGCCGAGCAAGAAGAACGGCGATCTGGAACTCGATTACATCGAGTCGGTATGCCGCGAAATCGGCTATGTCCTGCGTGACAAAGCCACCCGCCACACGATCGTTGTTCGCAGTACTGTGTTGCCAGGCACGGTTGCCAACGTGGTCATCCCGATTCTGGAAGACTGCTCCGGCAAAAAAGCCGGTGTTGATTTCGGTGTCGCCGTAAACCCTGAGTTCCTGCGTGAAAGTACCGCAATCAAGGACTACGATCTGCCGCCAATGACCGTGATCGGCGAGTTCGATAAAGCCTCGGGCGACGTACTGCAATCGCTGTACGAAGAACTCGACGCACCGATCATCCGTAAGGACATCGCCGTTGCCGAAATGATCAAGTACACCTGCAACGTGTGGCACGCCACCAAGGTTACTTTCGCCAACGAAATCGGCAACATTGCCAAGGCCGTCGGCGTCGATGGTCGTGAAGTGATGGACGTGGTCTGCCAGGACAAGGCGCTGAACCTGTCCCAGTACTACATGCGCCCAGGCTTCGCATTCGGCGGCTCCTGCCTGCCAAAAGACGTTCGCGCCCTGACCTACCGCGCCAGCAGCCTGGATGTCGAAGCGCCGTTGCTCAACTCGCTGATGCGCAGCAACACCTCGCAAGTGCAGAACGCTTTCGACATGGTTGCCAGCTACGACACCCGCAAGGTTGCACTGTTGGGCCTGAGCTTCAAGGCAGGTACTGACGACCTGCGCGAAAGCCCGCTGGTAGAACTGGCCGAAATGCTGATCGGTAAGGGCTTCGACCTGAGCATCTTCGACAGCAACGTCGAATATGCACGCGTTCACGGTGCCAACAAGGACTACATCGAATCCAAGATTCCGCACGTATCGTCGCTGCTGAATTCGGACTTCGATCAGGTCATCAACGACTCTGACGTGATCATCCTTGGCAACCGCGATGAGCGTTTCCGCGCCCTCGCCAACAAGACTCCCGAAGGCAAGCGCGTCATCGATCTGGTGGGTTTCATGACCAACGCCACCAGCGAAGACGGTCGCGCCGAAGGTATCTGCTGGTAAATCAGCCGCAAGCCACAAGCGCCAGGCTCCAGGCCACAGGCTCAAGCAATGTGCTTGCAGCCTGGGGCTTGAGGCTCGCAACTGACTTAGGGATACGATTATGCAGAGGCTCAAGCACGGCCTGTTACAGGCCGCAGGTTGGCTGTTCTATTTAAGTTTACTCATGGGCCTTGCCGCGGCATTGCCTACCAGTATCTTCGACTCACAGTCGAAGAACTTTATATTCCTGATTGGCGCCGTTGGTATCTGGCGCTACTCGATGGGAATCACGCACTTCGTACGCGGGATGATTTTCCTGTACATCGTCTACCCGCACTTGCGCCGCAAGGTTCGCAAGCTGGGCAGTGCAGCAGACCCGTCCCATGTGTTTCTGATGGTCACCAGTTTCCGCATCGACGCGCTGACCACCGCACAGGTCTACAACTCGGTTATCCGCGAAGCCATCGACTGCGGCCTGCCGACGACTATCGTCTGCTCGCTGGTGGAAATGTCCGATGAGCTGCTGGTCAAGAGCATGTGGGCGAAGTTCAACCCGCCGGAGCGCGTCAAGCTGGACTTCGTACGCATTCCGGGCACAGGCAAGCGCGATGGTCTGGCCTATGGCTTCCGCGCCATCTCGCGTCACTTGCCTGACAGCCGTGCCGTGGTTGCAGTGATCGACGGCGACACCGTGCTCAACGAAGGTGTGGTCGCCAAGACCGTGCCGTGGTTCCAGCTGTTCGACAATGTCGGCGGCCTGACCACCAACGAGTTCTGCGAAGTACGTGGCGGCTACATCATGAGCGAGTGGCACAAGCTGCGTTTCGCTCAGCGTCACATCAACATGTGCTCGATGGCCCTGTCCAAACGCGTATTGACCATGACCGGTCGCATGTCGGTGTTCCGCGCAACCGTTGTAACCGACCCCGAGTTCATTGCCGACGTGGAAAGCGACTCGCTCAATCACTGGCGTCTGGGCACCTTCCGCTTCCTGACCGGCGACGACAAGTCCAGCTGGTTCAGCTTGATGCGCCTGGGGTACGACACGTTCTACGTGCCGGACGCAGCGATCAACACCGTGGAACACCCGCCCGAAAAGAGCTTCCTGAAGGCCAGCCGCAAGCTGATGTATCGCTGGTACGGCAACAACCTTCGTCAGAACTCGCGTGCACTGGGTCTGGGCGTACGTCGCCTGGGGATTTTCACCAGCATCGTACTGTTCGACCAGCGGGTGTCGATGTGGACCTCCATCCTCGGTCTGACCGTCGCCCTGATCGCCAGCTTCAAGTATGGCGGCGCGTTCCTGTTGATGTATCTGCTGTGGATCGGCATGACCCGTCTGATCCTCACCCTGCTGCTGTCCCTCTCGGGACACAGAATCGGGCCTGCCTACCCGATCATTCTCTATTACAACCAGATCGTCGGCGCGCTGATGAAGATCTATGTCTTCTTCCGGCTGGACCGCCAGTCCTGGACACGCCAGGACACCAAACTGAGCCGCGACATGGCTAGCTTTCAAGGCTGGTTCAACACGTGGTCGTCCCGAACCATGACTTTCTCGGCTGGCACCATCTTCGTCGCTGTGCTGTTGACGATGGTTTGACCGGGCCAACGGATTAATCGCTTAAGTAGGAAAATTAGCCATGAATACAGCCGTGAATGCGAACGTCGTACATGAATCCGAAGCCCAGCGCCAACACGCGCGGATCAAGATCCCTGCCAAGCTGCGCCTGCTGAATGATCAGCCCAACGCGCCACTGGTACGTATCGAAGACCTGTCGGCCGGTGGCCTGAGCTTCGTTGCTCCGTCCGGGCAGAAATTCAGCGAAGGGCAGATCGTCAAGGGACGTCTGCAATTCATCATCGACAACCTTGGCCTGGCCATGGACGTCGATCTGCAGGTGCGCTCGATCGACAACGCCAGCAACCGCATCGGTTGCCAGTTCCAGAATCTGGAACCTCAGGACATCGCTACCCTGCGCCACCTGATTACCTCGCACCTGTCCGGCGAAGTCGTCACCCTGGGCGAAGTGCTGGCCACGCTGCAGCGCGACAACTTCACCAAGGCACGCAAGGTCAAGGGCAAGGACAGCGGCATGAGCGCCATGGGTCGCCTGCGCGCCGTGACCTTCAGCCTGGGCGTGTTCATTGTCGGTCTGGCCGCTTTCGGCTTCATCTTCAAGACAATCTACGGCCTGTACTTCGTCAGCCATGCATCGGCCGGTCTGGTCACCATTCCAAGCATGGACGTGACCATGCCACGTGAAGGTACCGTACAAAGCCTGGTCGCCCAGAATGGCGAAGCCGCCAAAGGCGCGCCACTGGCAACCTTCAACACCAGCATGCTGGAAATGCTCAAAGGCAGCCTGACCGGTGAAGACCTGCAGCCCGCCAAGATCGAAGAGCTGTATGGCAAGCAGATGAGCGGCACCATGACCAGCCCGTGCGATTGCGTCGTGGCTCGCCAACTGGTTGCCGACGGTCAGTTCGCGTCCAAGGGTCAGGTGATCTTCCAACTGGTGCCACGCAACGCGCCGGCCACTGTTGAAGCTCGCTTCACCTATCGCCAGTTCAACGACGTCAAGCCAGGCACACGTGTCAGCTTCCAGATCGCTGGCGAAGACAAACTGCGCACTGGTCAGATCGTCAGCAGCACCAACCTCAGCGACGCCGACCTGTCCACTGACATCCGCGTGCAGATCAAGCCTGACGAAAGCCTGAGCCGCTCGCTTGCCGGTCGCCTTGTCGAAGTGGTCAGCGATCGCGGCCCGTCCGTGAACTGGCTGATCGATAAAGCAATGGCTGCGGGTCTGTAACCATGAACAGCCCACTACGACGCCTGTCGACCCCCACGCTACTGAGCCTCGCCGTCGCGCTCGGCCTGAGCGGCTGTGCCGGCCTGCCTGATCAACGCCTTGCCAATGAAGCCCTGAAAAACGGCGACACTGCATTGGCGGAGCAGAACTATCGGCAGCTGGCGGACCTGGGCTACAGCGACGCGCAAGTCGGCCTGGCTGATATTCAGGTCGCGACTCGCGACCCGGCTCAGCTCAAGCAGGCCGAGGCTACCTACCGCGCTGCCGCGCAGACCTCCCCTCGGGCGCAGTCGCGCCTGGGCCGTCTGCTGGCGGCCAAGCCCGACGCTACCGAAGCCGAACATCGCGAAGCCGAAGGCCTGCTGAAAAAGGCCTTCGCCAATGGCGAATCCGGCACCCTGATCCCGCTGGCGATGCTGTATCTGCAATACCCGCACACCTTCCCTGAAGTGAATGCGCAACAGAAGATCAGTGAGTGGCGCGCTGCCGGTTATCCGGAGGCAGGTCTGGCTCAGGTGCTGCTGTATCGCACGCAAGGCACTTATGCTCAACACCTCGATGAGGTCGAGAGCATCTGCAAACAGGCACTGTCAGCCACGGATATCTGCTACGTCGAGCTGGCTACTGTCTACCAGACACGCGGCCAGGCCGAGCAGCGCACGGCCTTGATCGAAAAGCTCAAGAGCGACTACGCCGCTGGCCGCGTCAATGCTCAACGTGTGGACAGCGTCGCGCGTGTACTGGGTGACTCCACCATCGGTACACCAGACGAAAAGACCGCTCAGCAATTGCTGGAAAACGTTGCGCCGGGCTACCCGATCTCGTGGGTCACGCTGGCCAAACTGCTTTACGACTTCCCCGAACTGGGCGACGTCAACAAGATGATGGAATACCTGAACAACGGCCGCGCGGCGGACCAGCCTCGCGCCGAGCTGCTGCTTGGACGCCTGTACTACGAAGGCAAATGGGTCACGCCCGATGCCTTCAAGGCCGAGGAGCACCTGAAGAAAGCCACAGCAACGGAGATTTCCGCCCATTACTACCTGGGTCAGATCTACCGCCGTGGCTACCTCGGTCAGGTGTACTCGCAAAAAGCCGTGGACGAGTTGCTGACCGCAGCCCGTGGTGGCCAGAACAGCGCAGATTTCGCCCTCGCGCAACTGTTCTCGCAGGGCAAGGGCACGATGCCCGACCCGGTCAACGCCTGGGTGTTCGCGCAACTGGCGCTGGCCAGTCAGACCCCGCAAGCGACCGAGCTTGCCGAGGCCCTCAATACACAACTGCCGCCTGAAAAGCTCGCCACCGCCAAAGACCTGTTGGCACGCGAGCAAAAAGTCCGGGGCGCTACCGCTACTCAGAACGCGATGGCGATGCAGGCCCTGCAAGAAGAAAAAGACGGTGAGGAAGCATTATGAAGTTGAATCCCCTGATGGCTGCTGGCATGGGCCTTGGCTTCACCCTGTTGTGGGCCTGCCCGACGCTGGCAGCGCTGACCGAAGAACAGAATTTCGGTATCGAAGTGAAAGCCACGGCACAGGCCGAGGATGATCGCGATCTGGGCACCCGTTCGGGCGGCGACGTCAACGGTGTGGGCCTGGACCTGCGCCCTTGGGTCTATGGTGAGCGCGGCAACTGGAGCGGTTATGCCATGGGCCAGGTGGTCACCGCCACCGACACCATTCAGACCGACCCGCTGGAGCAGAGCAACAGCGACGGCAGCGGCACGCAAACCTCCCGTGGCACTGCCAGCGAACGCGAAGTCGACAAGTCCTATGCTGCGCTGCGTGAATTCTGGATCGGCTACAGTGGCTTCACGCCCTACCCCGGCGAAATCCTCAAAGTGGGTCGTCAGCGTCTGCGCAACGACGATGGTCAGTGGCATGACACCAATATCGAGGCCATCAACTGGAACTTCGATACCACCTTGCTGCGTGCCGAACTGGGTGCCGCCCAGCGCTTCAGCGAATACCGCACCGACCTGACCGAACTGGCACCCGACGACGAAGACCGCAAGCACCTGTTCGGTTCCGCCAGCTACCAGTGGACCCCCGGCCATTGGGCAGGCGTGCGCGCTCATTACAGCCATGACGACGGCAAGCTCAAGTCTCAGGGCGAGCAACTGGATGATCTGGACAAGACGTCCAACGGCAACCTGACCTGGCTGGGTCTGCAAGCCGACAGCGATGCCTACAACTATCGCAACACCACCCCGCTCAATTACTGGGGCAGCCTGACCTGGCTGAACGGTACACGCGACGAAATCGGCGTGACTTCCGCAGGCAACGACCAGTTCATCGCCGGCGAGAAAAACGACCGCGACATGAATGGCTGGGCCACTGACCTGGGTCTGCGTCTGCGTCTTGACCCGCAATGGCAAGTCGGTGCGGCTTACTCGCGCGCCAGCAAGGATTACGTCCAGAACGGTCTGGAGAGCAACCGCTCGAACTGGACCGGCACGCGTTCGCGCATCCATCGTTTCGGCGAAGCGTTCCAGGGCGAAATGGCCAACGTGGAAAGCGGCTCGCTGTTCGCCTCCTGGCAGATGAACGAGGAATACGATGCGTCGCTGATCTACCACAAGTTCCGTCGAGTGGACGGCAACACCGGTATTGGCGGCTCGGGTATCAATGCAGTGCGTGAAAACGGCAACAGCAACACGTTCAGTTCGCTGCCGCTGGAAGACGGGCGCAAGGACCTGGGTCAGGAAATGGACCTGGTCGTGACCAAGTACTTCAAACAAGGCCTGCTGCCCGCCTCGCTCAGCCAGTCGTTCGACGAACCTTCGGCACTGGTGCGCTTGCGCGCAGGTGTCTTCAAGCCCGGCGATGCGTATCACAACGGCGTGGATGAATACATGCACCGCGCTGTTGTCGACGTCATCTGGCGCTTTTGATGCGAACCGCCAAAGGAGTGCCAGAGATGAACAGTCATACAAGCAATGGGCGTAGCCGAAGCTGGCCGCATGCCCTGCTCGAAAGCGCACTGCTGACCAGCGCTCTGCTGATGGCCAGCGGTGTGGCGCTGGCTAACGCCCCTGTCGTAACCGATGCACAGAAGGCGGTGGTCAAGGAGTTGCACCAGGCCAAGACCTACACCATCACCAGCCCGCCGACCGAGCCCTTGGAAATGTCCAAGCCGGTGTTGCCAGACCTCAAGGGCTATACCGCAGAAGCCGCCTTGAAAAAGATCGTGCGCAACAAGCCGGGTAAGGTGACTGTATCGCGGATGATGGAAGAAACCGGCCTGAAGGAATTCATCGGCGGCGATAACAAGATGGCCGAATGGGTCAACCGTCAGCGCGGCATCCCGCAGGCCATCATGATTTCCGACGGCTACGTGAGCCTGCAGGACCTGGCCAAAAAGGTCCCCAAGCAGTTTCTCAATGAAGTGTCGCCGGGTGTCTATGTGGCGCGCCTGCCGATTCTGATCAAGGAGACCGGGATCTTCGAGATCGACAGCAAGACCAAGGAATTGCGTCTGTCTCAGGAAAAAGGTTCGTTCATCGTCAGCGAAGGCAAGATGCTGATCACCCACACTCAGGTCAACGCCTGGAGTGAAACCCGCAACAGCCTGGCGACCTATCGCAAGCCTGACGAGTTTCGTCCGTTTCTGTTGACCTGGGGTGGCTCGGAAACCTGGATCGCCAATACCAAAATGGCGAGCATGGGCTACGACCAGAGCAAGTCCTATGGCATCAGTATTTCCCAGTACACACCCAACACCGCGAAGATTCTCAAGCGTGCCGAACCGACAGGCTGGATCATCGATTCAGAGTTCTCGGACATGTGGTACGGCTTCTACTGCTATGAAACCCGCGATTTCGTGGTCAAAGGCAACACCTACCGCGACAACATCATTTACGGCATTGACCCGCACGACCGTTCGCACGGTCTGATCATCGCCGAAAACGACGTTTACGGGACCAAGAAGAAGCACGGGATCATCATTTCCCGGGAAGTCGACAACAGCTTCATCTTCCGCAACAAGAGCCACAACAACAAATTGTCCGGCGTGGTTCTGGACCGTAACAGCGTCGGCAACATCGTCGCCTACAACGAGATTTACCAGAACCACACTGACGGCATCACCCTGTACGAAAGCGGCAACAACCTGCTGTGGGGCAATCGCGTGATTGCCAACCGCCGCCACGGTATCCGCGTGCGTAACAGCGTGAATATCAAGCTGTACGAGAACGTCGCCATGGGCAACGGCCTGATGGGCGTTTACGGCCACATCAAGGACTTGAGCGACACCGACCGCGACATTGAGCTCGATCCGTTCGACGCTCAGGTCTCGCTGATCATGGTTGGCGGCGAACTGTCCAGCAATGGTTCCGGCCCGCTGTCCATTGACTCGCCACTGAGTGTCGAGCTGTATCGCGTCTCGATGCTGATGCCTACCAAAGAAGTCGGCATCAGCCTCAACGGCGTCCTCGGTGAGCGCCAGGACGAAATCCTCGACCTGCTGGTACGCCAGAAGAAAGCCGTATTGATCGACCCCGTCGAAAGCCAGACCGAGCTGCGGGAATGAGGAAGGGTATTGTTATGCACGCACATCTGATCAAGCTGTTGAGCCTGTCCAGCCTCACCGCCGCCTTGATGGCCGCCGCTGGTGTCGCTCGGGCAGACGACTCGCAAGCGCCGACGTTCAAGGCCGAGCCTTGCTGCTCTCTGTGCCCGGCCGCGCATGACGCGAAAAACTACACCACGCGTTATCAGCAGAACTTCACCACACTGGTCCAGGCTCAGGGCGACTGGCTGTTCCGGACTCAGGAAGACCTGCGCACCGAATTCGACACCACGCCTGCCGGCTACCGCCGCATGAAAGAACTGCACGATGCGTTCAAAAGCAAAGGCGTCGAACTGGTCGTGGTGTATCAGCCGACCCGTGGTCTGGTAGATCGCAACAAGCTGTTTCCAGCCGAGCGCGACAAGTTCGACTACGACAAGGCGCTGAAAAACTATCAGGCCATGCTCGGCCGCTTCAGCAAGATGGGTTACTGGGTCCCGGACCTGTCGCCGTTGACCAACGAGCAGCAGGCGCATGACTTCTACTTCCGCGGTGACCAGCACTGGACGCCTTACGGCGCACAACGCACGGCGAAAATCGTCGCTGAAACCGTGAAGAAGGTTCCGGGTTACAGCGACATCCCCAAGCGTGAGTTCGAAAGCCATATTTCCGGACGCATGGGCAAAACGGGCACTTTGCACAATATGGCGGGTCAATTGTGCGGCACCAGCTATGCGATCCAGTACATGGATCAGTTCACCACCGAACCCAAGGGTGAGGCGGGCGACGGTGACCTGTTCGGCGATTCCGGCAACCCGGAGATCACGCTGGTCGGCACCAGTCACAGCGGCAAGAACTACAACTTCGCTGGCTTCCTGCAGGAATACATGGGTGCCGACGTGTTGAACGTAGCGTTCCCTGGTGGTGGTCTGGAAGGTTCGATGCTGCAGTACCTGGGCAGTGAAGACTTCCAGAAGCGTCCGCCGAAGATTCTCATCTGGGAATTCTCGCCGCTGTATCGCCTGGATCAGGAGACCATCTATCGCCAGATGATGTCGCTGCTGGACAACGGCTGTGAAGGCAAGCCTGCCGTCATGAGCGCCAGCACCACGCTTAAGCCGGGTACCAACGAATTGCTGGTCAATGGTAAGAATGGCATCAAGGATATCCGCAACGGCAGCAATCAGATCGATATCAAGTTTGACGATACTTCGGTGAAAGTCCTTCAAGCCAGGCTCTGGTACATGAACGGGCGTCACGAAGATCTGAAAATCGAAAAACCGGAAACGTCCGATACTGACGGACGCTTCGCGTTCGAACTGCGCGAAGACGAGGACTGGGCTAACCAGCAATTGCTGGCGCTGGAGATCCAGGGACCGGAAGCAGGCACGGCACCACAGAAAGTCGAAGCCAAAGTATGCAAACGCAACGTGTTCCCGAGCGCTGCGACACACACCGCTCAATCCAGACTATGAGGTGACTTATGCAGACTCCTAAACTGATACGCCCTACCCTGCTGTCGATGGCAATTCTGTCATCGATGGCCTGGGCTACGGGTGCGTCCGCCGCACTGGTTCCACCCAAGGGCTATGACGCCCCGATCGAAAAAATGAAGACGGGCGATCACAATTTCAGCTGTGAAGCCATTCCAAAGCCGTACACCGACAAGCTGGTTTTCCGCAGCAAGTACGAAGGTTCGGACAAGGCACGTGCGACCCTCAACGCCGTGTCGGAAGAAGCCTTTCGCGATGCGACCAAGGACATCACCGACCTTGAGCGCGGCGTCAGCAAAGTCGTGATGCAGTACATGCGCGACGGTCGTCCGGAACAGCTCGATTGCGCGCTGAACATGATGACTACCTGGGCCAAGGCCGATGCGCTGGAATCTCGCGAGTTCAACCACACCGGCAAGTCAATGCGCAAATGGGCACTGGGCAGCATGTCCTCCGCCTACCTGCGTCTGAAGTTCTCAGAGTCGCATCCGCTGGCCAATCGTCAGCAGGACGCGAAGATCATCGAAGCATGGTTCAGCAAGCTGGCCGACCAGGTGGTCAGCGACTGGAGCAACCTGCCGCTGGAAAAAATCAACAACCACTCGTACTGGGCCGCCTGGTCAGTGATGGCAACCGCCGTAGCCACCAATCGACAGGACCTCTTCGACTGGGCTGTGAAGGAATACAAGGTCGCCGCCAATCAGGTGGACAAGGACGGTTTCCTGCCTAACGAGATGAAGCGTCGTCAACGCGCGCTGTCGTATCACAACTACGCACTGCCGCCGCTCGCGATGATCGCCAGTTTCGCCCAGGCCAACGGTGTCGATCTGCGTCCGGAAAACAATGGTGCCTTGAAGCGCCTGGGTGACCGTGTGCTGGCCGGCGTCAAGGATCCTTCGATTTTCGCTGAACACAACGGCGAGAAGCAGGACATGACGGACCTGAAGAAAGATCCGAAATTCGCCTGGCTCGAACCGTACTGCTCGCTCTACACCTGCAGCCCGGATGTGCTGGAAGAGAAACACGAAAAGCAGCCGTTCAAGACTTTCCGCCTGGGCGGTGACCTGACCAAGGTTTACGACCCGACGCACGAGAAAGGCGACAAGGGCGATAACGACGGCTCCTGATTCACTGTTGTTATTTGTAGGAGCGGACTTGTCCGCGAAGCCCCACGCCCAAGCGATGCATCCATGAGACCGGACCTCGCCTGAGCTGCTTCACCGACAAGCCGTAACGCGACGTGTTTTACCCCCCAATTTCAACGGGGGGTTTGGGGGGGCTTTGAGCCCTTGAATGTTGGACAAACGGAGAGATAAGGATGGTTTTCTCATCCAACGTGTTCCTGTTCCTGTTCATGCCGATCTTCCTCGGCTTGTACTACCTGAGCGGGCAACGCTATCGCAATCTGCTGTTGCTGATTGCCAGCTATATCTTCTACGCCTGGTGGCGTGTGGACTTTCTGGCGTTGTTCGTCGGCGTGACCGTCTGGAACTACTGGATCGGTCTAAAGGTAGGCGCAGCAGGTGTGCGGACCAAACCGGCACAGCGCTGGCTGCTGCTCGGCGTAATCGTGGACCTGTGTATTCTGGGCTACTTCAAATACGCCAACTTCGGTGTGGACAGCATCAACGCAGCCATGACCTCGATGGGTCTTGAACCGTTCATCCTGACCCACGTGCTGTTGCCGATCGGTATCTCGTTCTATGTCTTCGAGTCCATCAGCTACATCATCGACGTTTACCGCGGCGACACCCCGGCCACGCGCAACCTGATCGACTTCGCTGCATTCGTCGCGATCTTCCCGCACTTGATCGCCGGCCCCGTGCTGCGTTTCCGCGACCTGGCCGACCAGTTCAACAACCGCACTCACACGCTGGACAAGTTCTCTGAAGGTGCCACGCGCTTCATGCAGGGCTTCATCAAGAAAGTGTTCATCGCCGACACCCTGGCCGTGGTCGCCGACCACTGCTTCGCTCTGCAGAACCCGACCACCGGCGATGCCTGGCTGGGCGCACTGGCCTACACCGCGCAGTTGTACTTCGACTTCTCCGGTTACAGCGACATGGCCATTGGTCTGGGTCTGATGATGGGTTTCCGCTTCATGGAAAACTTCAAGCAGCCCTACATCAGCCAGTCGATCACCGAGTTCTGGCGTCGCTGGCACATCAGCCTGTCCACCTGGCTGCGTGACTACCTGTACATCACCCTGGGCGGCAACCGTGGCGGCAAGTTCGCGACTTATCGCAACCTGTTCCTGACCATGCTGCTGGGCGGTTTGTGGCACGGTGCCAACGTCACCTACATCATCTGGGGTGCCTGGCACGGCATGTGGCTGGCCATCGAGAAAGCGGTCGGCATCAACACCAAGCCTTACAGCTTCAACCCGATTCGCTGGGCACTGACCTTCTTGCTGGTGGTCATAGGCTGGGTCATCTTCCGCGCCGAAAACCTGCATGTCGCCGGTCGTATGTACGGCACCATGTTCAGCTTCGGCGAGTGGCAGCTGTCGGAACTCAACCGCGCCAGCCTGACCGGTCTGCAAGTTGCAACGCTGGTGGTGGCTTATCTGACGCTGGCGTTCTTCGGTCTGCGCGACTTCTACCAGAACCGCGAAAAAGACACCGGCAAGAGCGCCAAGGCTGACGGTCCTGCGACCGCACAACCGGGCACCATCAAGGCCGTTCCCGGCGATGCTCCCGGCAGTCTGCACCTGCCAGGCTACACCGTGGGCAGCGAAGCCCAGGTGCAGCCCGCGTACTGGGTTGCCGACTGGCCACGTTATGCCATGCGTGCACTGATCCTGCTGCTGTTCGTGGCTTCGATTCTCAAACTCTCGGCGCAAAGCTTCTCGCCGTTCCTTTACTTCCAGTTCTGAGGAGCCTGACATGACCCGTTCATTACGAATCCTCTATATCGCCATCTTCCTGGCCATTTTGCTGGTCCTGGGCATCTGGTCGCTGCGCAGTTTCAGCACCTTCTCGACCTCGGCCGAGACCACCGTGCTCAACGGCAAGTGGACCAAGGCGGCGGAAACTCATTACGACGATGAGTTCCCGATCAAGCGTCTGGGCACCAACCTGTGGGCAGCGCTGGACTTCAAACTGTTCAACGAAGGTCGTCCGGGTGTTGTGCTTGGCAAGGACCAGTGGTTGTACACCGACGAAGAGTTCGACGCGGTTGCCAACGGCGAGCAGAACGAAGCCGACAACCTGGCGATCATTCAGGGTGTGCGTGACGCGCTGGAAAAACAGGGCACCAAACTGGTCCTGGCGATTGTTCCGGCAAAAACCCGTCTGTACCCGGAGCACATCGGTGACAGCAAGCCTGCCAGCCTGCACACCGACCTGTATCAGCAGTTCCACGCTCAGGTTGCCAAGGCCGGGATCTTTGCCCCGGACCTGCTGGCACCGCTGCAAGCTGCCAAGCAACAGGGCCAGGTTTTCCTGCGCACCGACACCCACTGGACGCCAATGGGTGCCGAAGTCGCCGCGCAGCAACTGAGCGCCGCGATTGCCCAGAAAACGCCACTGGAAGGCGAACCTGAGCAGTTCGTCACACAAGCCAAGGGAACCGAAGCCTACAAAGGTGACCTGACTACATTCCTGCCGCTCGATCCGCTGTTCAGCAACATGCTGCCCAAGCCGGACGAGTTGCAGAAACGCAGTACCGATCCGGTAGCAGGCGAAGCGGCAGGCGTTGACGCACTGTTCGCAGACAGCGACATCCCAGTGGGTCTGGTGGGCACCAGCTACAGCGCCAACCCTAACTGGAACTTCGTCGGTGCCTTGAAAGAAGCGCTGCGCAGCGATGTCGTCAACTACGCCGAAGACGGCCATGGCCCGATCCTGCCGATGCTCAAGTACCTGCAGACCGATGCTTTCAAGAACACCCCGCCGCAAGTGGTGATCTGGGAATTCCCGGAGCGCTACCTGCCGGCACACAACGATCTTGGCGAGTTCGATCCGAAGTGGATCGCCGAGCTGAAGAAATCGCGTGACACCCAAGAAAACGTGGCGCTCAACGCCAAACAATCCGAGTCGCCCAACCGGGCGCAAAACTGAGAGGACTGACTCATGACTTTTAACACTACTGCCAACCGTTCGGCCGCAAAACGCATTTTCAAAACCTGCGCAATGGCCGCAGGTCTGGGCCTGATGTCCCTGCAAGCTTTCGCCGGTGACTCCGCCCTGTACGGCCCGACCGCACCAAAAGGCTCGACCTTCGTGCGTGTCTACAACGCCAGCAACGCCGAAATCAGCGCCACCGTTGGCAACACCAACCTCAACGAAGTCGCGCCACTGGGCAGCACTGCGTTCAGCTTCATGCCACAGGGCGACTACACCGCCAAGCTGGGCAGCCAGAGCCTGCCGGTGAAACTGGCGGGTGATCACTACTACACTATCGTCAACAACGCCAGCGGCAAACCGCAGCTGGTTGAAGAGCCGCCGTTCAAGAACAAGCAGAAATCCCTGGTTCGCGTTCAGAACCTCAGCGACAAGTCCCTGACTCTGAAAACCGCCGACGGCAAGACCGAAGTGGTCAACGCTGTAGCGGCCAAAGGCACCGGCGAGCGTGAGATCAACCCGGTCAAAGTCAGCCTGGCGCTGTACGACGGCGACAAGAAAGTCACCGATGTGAAACCAGTGGCACTGGAGCGTGGCGAAGCCGCTGTGCTCTACATCACCGGCAGTGGCAGCAGCCTCTCGCCAGTGTGGGTCAAGCCACCGGTCGCAACCCGCTAAACGGATTATGCAGGTCGGTTCAGGGCATCAGCGCTGAACCGACCCGCGCGGAACAAGAACAAGACAGAAACGACAGACACCTCGTACGGCCCTAATTGAATGCTTTTGGAGAAACAAAATGATTCCAGTTATCTTGTCAGGCGGTAGTGGTTCACGACTCTGGCCGCTTTCGCGTAAACAATTCCCTAAACAGTTCCTGGCACTGACCGGCGAGCACACCCTGTTCCAGCAAACCCTGGAGCGTCTGGTGTTCGAAGGCATGCAGGAGCCTATCGTGGTCTGCAACAAGGACCACCGTTTCATCGTCAACGAGCAACTCGCTGCGCTGAACCTGGAAACCCAGGCGATCCTCATGGAACCGTTCGGCCGCAACACGGCGCCAGCCGTTGCCCTGACCGCCATGAAGCTGGTCAACGAAGGCAACGACGGCCTGATGCTGGTGCTGCCAGCCGACCACGTCATCGAAGACCAGAAAGCCCTGCAACGCGCACTGGCACTGGCAACTGTAGCCGCAGAACGCGGCGAAATGGTGCTGTTCGGCGTACCGGCCAACAAGCCTGAAACCGGCTATGGCTACATCAAGTCCACCGCCGATGCCCTGCTGCCCGAAGGCGTCAGCCGCGTATCGCAATTCGTCGAAAAACCTGACGAAAAACGCGCCAGGGAATTCGTCGAAGCCGGTGGTTACTACTGGAACAGCGGCATGTTCCTGTTCCGCGCCAGCCGCTTCCTGGAAGAGCTGAAAAAGCACGATCCGGACATCTACGACACCTGCCTGCTGACCCTTGAGCGCAGCGTGCAGGACGGCGATGCGCTGGAAATCGACGCTTCCACCTTCGCTTGCTGCCCGGACAACTCCATCGACTACGCGGTCATGGAAAAAACCCAGCGCGCCTGCGTTGTGCCGCTGTCGGCTGGCTGGAGCGATGTCGGCTGCTGGTCATCGCTGTGGGAAGTCAACGCCAAGGACGCCAACGGCAACGTCACCAAGGGCGACGTGGTCATCCAGGACAGCCGCAACTGCATGATCCACGGCAACGGCAAACTGGTGTCGGTGATCGGTCTGGACAACATCGTGGTCGTCGAAACCAAGGACGCGATGATGATTGCCCACAAGGACAAGGTCCAAGGCGTCAAGCAGATGGTCGCCACCCTCAACGAACAGGGCCGCACCGAGACCCAGAACCACCTCGAAGTGTACCGTCCGTGGGGCTCCTACGATTCGGTAGACATGGGCGGTCGCTTCCAGGTCAAGCGCATCTCCGTCAAGCCAGGCGCTTGCCTGTCGCTGCAGATGCACCACCACCGCGCCGAACACTGGATCGTGGTATCCGGTACTGCGCAGGTCACCTGTGACGAAAACGTGTTCCTGCTCACCGAAAACCAGTCCACCTACATCCCGATCGCCTCGGTCCACCGCCTGCGCAACCCAGGCAAGATCCCGTTGGAAATCATCGAAGTGCAATCGGGCAGCTACCTGGGCGAAGACGATATCGAGCGTTTCGAAGATATCTATGGTCGTTCGAACGCGCTGGAAGCGGGTGTGAAGACGCAAACTATCGCTCGTTGATAGGGTTTTAGCTGCACGCTACAGGTAACACAGCCCTCGACAACTCTTTGCGCAGATTTATACGCAGAGAGTTGTCGGGGGCTTTTCATTTGCGCGACGTCCCCCTCCCAGGTTCTGTAGGATGTCCAGCATTACCTTTGCTGGAGACCTGCATGTTTATCGGCATCCTGTTGATCCTGACCTGGCTCATCCTTCTGCTCCGCTACCCGGCGAAGGCCTTGCCCGTCTCGCTGGCTGCGGCGGTCGGGCTTGGGGCGGTGGCGGCCATCGTCATCTGGCAGGACAGCCGGGAAACACGCCAGCTTGAGCGTCTGGATATGCGCCTGAGTTACGATCCGCAAAACTGCCCGGCAGATCGTCCGTTGCAGGTCAGCATCACCAATACCAACCAGGTTGCGTTGCAGGAGCTGCGCTGGCGGATCGCGGCCTATGCGCCCGGCGACTCGGTGAATCTGGCGGACAACACCTACACCTCTGCACGCTACCGCGGCCCCGGCGAACTTCAGGCCAAAGGTACGTGGCAGGATTGCGTGCCGCTGCCTGCACTGCGCAATGGCTATCGCCCGCAAACCCTGGAATTTCGCGCAGAACGTCTGCAAGGCAGCTTCTCGGACTGATCACAAGGATCTCCTTCATGCCCATCGCTTTGATTACAGGCTGTTCCAGCGGAATCGGTCGTGCACTGGCCGATGCGTTCAAAGCTACTGGCTATGAAGTCTGGGCCACTGCACGCAAGGCCGAGGATGTCGCTGCACTCAGTGCCGCGGGCTTCATTGCCGTGCAGCTGGATGTCAACGACGGACTGGCGCTGGAGCAACTGGCCGCCGGGCTGGAGCACAGCGGCCTGGATGTGTTGATCAATAACGCTGGCTATGGCGCGATGGGGCCGCTGCTCGACGGCGGCGTGGAGGCCTTGCAGCGGCAGTTTGAAACCAATGTGTTTTCCGTCATCGGCGTTACCCGCGCGCTGTTTGCGGCGCTGCGTCGCAACAAAGGCCTGGTAGTCAATATCGGTAGCGTTTCAGGTGTATTGGTCACCCCGTTTGCAGGTGCTTACTGTGCTTCCAAGGCCGCGGTACATGCCCTCAGCGATGCGCTACGTCTGGAGTTGGCACCATTTGGCGTACAGGTGATGGAGGTCCAGCCCGGCGCCATTGCGTCAAGCTTCGCAAAAAATGCCAGTCATGAAGCCGAACAGTTGATCAGTGAACAATCACCCTGGTGGCCTATCCGCGAAGGCATTCGCGCTCGTGCCAAGGCCTCGCTGGATAACCCGACCCCTGCTACAGAATTCGCTCGCGACCTGCTCAAAGCCGTGCAACAAACCCATCCGCCACGCCTGCTGCGCCTGGGCAACGGCTCACGCCTGCTGCCGCTGATGGCGTGGTTGCTGCCCAAAGGGCTACTGGATATGGGCCTGAGAAAACGCTTTGGATTGAACACCGACTTGTGACGCAGAGCGTC
>NZ_LJQT01000429.1:37161-50115 GCF_001400515.1 Pseudomonas meliae
CTCCGCGTCGCATGCCGTTCAGGACGCTCTGCGTCCTCGATCATCAGCCGTCTAGCGGCCTGACAATCACCGTGCAGGTCATTCCCGCCGCCAGCAATACGCTTTCCGGTACTGCGTCCAGATGAATACGCACCGGCACGCGCTGGGCCAGACGCACCCAGTTGAAGGTCGGGTTCACGTCAGCGATCAATTCGCGACTTTGCGGGTTGTCGCGGTCGTAGATACCGCGTGCGATGCTTTCGACATGGCCTTTTAGCACTTCGCCACTCATCAACTGCATATCGGCAGGATCGCCCACGTTAAGGTGCGGCAGCTTGGTTTCCTCGAAAAAACCGTAAACCCAGAACGAGTTCATATCGACCACCGCCATCTTCGCTTCGCCGATACGCGCATAGTCGCCGCGATGCACGTTCAGGTTGGTGACATAACCGTCCACCGCCGCCAGCACGCGTGTGCGGGACAGGTTCAGTTCGGCCGCTTCCAGCTGCGCTTGCGCCAATTGGTAATCGGCCAGCGCCGAGGTGGCAACATTGCTCGCGTCGTCACGGTTCTCTGCCGAGATGACCAGTTCATCCATGTCGGCACGGCGCTTCGCGTTGAGCTTGCGCATCTCCCACGTCGCCTTGCGTGAGGCCAGCAACGCCTGCGCCTGTTTGACTGCGATCCGGTAGTGCTCCGGGTCGATCTGCATCAACAAATCGCCGCGTTTTACCCGTTGATTGTCGTGCACCGGCACATCGACCACGGTGCCGGACACATCGGCGGCCACATTCATGATATCGGCGCGTACCCGGCCATCACGGGTCCACGGCGTATCCATGTAGTCGACCCACAGCGTACGACCGACCCAGAGCGCGATCGCCAGCACCAGCAACGTGGCAAGCAGGCTATAAAACTTTTTCATGCGGATATTTCTCGACTCAGGCGTCAACGATAAAGGGGCAGCGCCAGAGCGCCGAAGATGCAGATAAACAGGCCCAGACGCAGTAACGCCGGGTGCCAGAAATGCCGATACAGGTCAAAACCAGCCAGCAGGCGATCCAGCGCCCATGCCAGAACCACGGCCAGCAGAAAGATCAGCGTGAGGGTCGGCATATACAGACCGTGGAAGGCTATTTCACGCGGCATGGGCGACTCCTGAAGCGGTTCGCTCGACGCCATAGGCAGCCAGCGGCGATTGCGGGTCCAGCAGAGAGGTGCGGATAAAGTGCAGGTAACTTTTCACCCGGCGCAGCACCGACGTGTCGAAATGCGAGGCGAACGGCTCATCAGCGTCCTGTACCCGCTTGATCGCCTGATCGACCGCCGACAGGCAGCGCTGCAGATTGACCGCATCGGGCTGGATGAACAGGCGTACCAAGGCGCGCCCCATGACGCGCAATGCGATGCGCCAGGGTTGGTATTCGGCGTAGGCCGGATGAATCGGCAGAATCGCCTGTTCGCGGCGCAGCTCGATAATGGCGTGGCCGATTTCCAGCACCACGAACATCCAACACAACAGCTCGCGCTGCACCAGAGGTTTGCTGATCGCCAGACCGTACGCCTGATGCATCAGGTCGCGGGTCTGGCTTTCGAAGCTTGAACCCAGACGCTTGAGTGGTGCGCCAATCGCAAACACCACCTGATTGCGCAAGGCCTGCTCCAGACGCTGCCACATCCAGAGGCTGTTGGGTGGCAGGATGATCGCCCCCGCTGCGGCACAGATGAGCATGCCGATGACCATCGCGAGGTAATCGTTGATGAAGGTGTAAGGGTTGTAGACCGTCAGGTTGTCCGGCACCGAGCCCAGGCTGAAAAAAATCAGCAGCCCCAGGCCGTATCCCGTCCACTGCGGACGTGAGCCCAGAAAGGCACCGAGCACAAACACAGGGGCCAATAGCAGGCACAGCAGCGGGAAGCCGTCGATGTGCGGGAACAGAAAAAAGGTTTCGACAAACCCCAGCAGCGCGCCGAGCAACGTACCGCCGGCCATCTGCAAAGACATGCGCCTGGGGTTGTGGGTGGTCGATGAAAGCGCAACAGTCGCCGCTGAAGCCAGAACCATGCTCGCGCCGCTGGGCCAGGCCGTCAGCACCCAATAGGCACTCATCAGGCCGACTACGCAGGTCGCGCGGGCTCCAGACGCAAGGGCTGTCATCCAGTGGGTACGCGGCACGAATGACGCTTTCCACTGTTCACGCGCATGGGTGTGATCGGCCAGCGATGCATGGGTCAACGCGTAATCATGCAGCTCGCTGACCAGCCGGTACAGCAGCTCGAACGCCGTATGAAAATCGAGTCGTTCGGCGTCGCTCGGCAGGGTTTTCTCCAGCTCGGCGCGCAGGCTTCTGACCCGCTCAGGCAACTGCGCCCTGCAGGCCTCAAGGCGCGTGACCAGCACCGCGGCATCATCGTTGGTCAATGCGCGGTCGGCGAAGCCATCAAGTAATTCTGCGAGGACTTCAAGGCCGGGTCCGATGTGCTCTAACACGGTATCGGCGCATTCCAGACGCAGCCGTTCAAGCAACTGATGCAGTGCATTGAAGCGCGTCGTAACGGCCATGAACTCGCTGTTCAGGCGATTGAGCCGCCCATTGCGTCGGCGCATGTGCGGGTCTTCGAATACCGTGACGCTGCGCAGTCCTTCCAGTCCGATGGCCTCGGCGACGAAGCGCACGTTTCCGGTTTCAAATGCCGTGCGTGAAATGTCCCCGCGCAAACCCTCGGCCATGAAGCGAGCGAATATGCCGAAGCGCTGGTACAGCGCATTGCGCATGGCGGCACTGGAGCTCTGCGGCAGGATCGCCGCACTCACCGCAGTGGAACAGAGGATACCCAGAGTGATTTCCAGTACCCGCCACACCGCCGACATGAATGAACCTTCGGGGTGCGCCAGGGCGGGCAGCCCTACCATCGCAGCCGTATACCCCGCCAGCACAAAGCCGTAAGCGCGAAAGTTGCGATAACGTGCCGCACCTGCGGAGCAAATCCCGACCCAGAGCGCCAGGCTGCCGAGAAACGGCAGCGGGTTCTGCGCAAACAGGGCCATCAACAGCACCATCATGGCCGACCCGGCCAGCGTGCCCAGCAGGCGGTAAAAACTTTTGGCGAACACCTGCCCGCTCTGCGGCTGCATGACGATGAACACGGTGATAATCGCCGTGTGCGGCTGCGGCAACTCCACGCGCAAAGCCAGCCAGTAGGTCAGAAAAGCAGCGATCAATACTTTGAAAAGGTAAACCCAGGTCACCCCGTCACTGCGCGCCCAACTGCGAAATTCACGACGCCAGGGCAAAGCGGTCACGCGCTCAAAGGCAGCAATCATTTCGCACACTCAAGATCGGTCGTGGTGCGTAAGGAATGGCAACTGCCGCTCTCCCCACCCAGCGCCACCACCAGCCCGGCATAGGCATTAAGGCGCGCGGCTTCGACCTGTTGCTGAATCTGCTGCTGGCGAAACAACTGGGTCCGGGCGTTGAGCACGTTCAGGTAATCGGTCAGCCCGCGCTGCCAGGCGATCAATGCGATGTCGTAGGTCTTTTGTGCCGACGCCACCGACTCGGCGGCAAATGCCTGTTGCTTGTCCATCGAGGCGCGACGAATAAGCTGGTCGGAAATACTTTTCAACGCCATCACCAGCGTCTGGTTGTAATGCGCCACGGCCTGGTCATAAGCGGCCGACGCCTGCCCCAGTTCCGCCCGCAAGCGTCCACCGTCGAAGATCGGCAGGCTGATGGCCGGTCCGACCTTGTAACCCAACTTGCTGCCGGTCAGAAACTCCAGCATGCCGCCGCCCGTGGCCATGTAGCTCAGGCTGCCGACCAGATCGACATTGGGATAAAAGCCCGCATGCGCGACATCGATACCGCGCGCCTGCGCCGCAACCTGCCAGCGAGCGGCCACCACATCAGGCCGCTGCCCCAGCAGTTCAGCGGGCAATGCCGACGGCAACTTCAGCTCGGTGTGCAACGACAGCGCAGGTCGTTGCAGCGCCGCGCCCTCTCCCGGCCCCTTGCCTGCCAGAGCAGCCAGCTGATTGCGGCTCAGGGCGATGGCCTCTTGCAGCGCATCAATCTGCCGGTGGGCCTCGGGCAATGGCGTTTCGGCCTGACTGATTTCGAAATGCGTGCCGATCCCGCCTTTGAGGCGACGCTGCGCCAGATCGAGTATCTGTTGCTGCTGGGCCAGCGCCGCCTCGGCGATATCCAGTCGGGCGTATTCAAGGGACAGCTGGATGTAGGCGCGAACCACGTTTTCCTGCAATTCGAGCTGCGCCTGACGCTGCTCGGCAGCACTCACGTGAGCCAGATCAAGGGCCTGCTCGCTGGCATTGCCTTCACGTCCCCAGAGGTCCAGCGCGTAGCTCAGACCCAGCGACGCATTGTTGTCCCAAGTGTGAGTATCGGCCAGCGCTCCGGGACCATAAAACTGATCCTCGGGCCAGTCGTGGCGCATCAGGCTGGCACTGCCCTGCACCTGCACCTGCACCTGCACCGACTCGGATGACTCGGCGATCTGCGCCATCGCTCTTGCCTGGCGCACACGGGCAGCGGCCAGCGCCAGGCCCGGGCTGCCAAGCGTAGCAATATCGACCCAGCGATTGAGTTGCGCATCGCCATAGGCACGCCACCATTGCGCTGCGGGCCAATGGGCGTCGAGGGCGGCGCTCTGAATCGCCTGATCGGTGGCCAGGCTGTCCGCGTGCAGAAAACTGCCCTGCGGTTTGATTCCATGTGTTCCGATACAGCCGTTGAGGACCAGCGTAAAAGCCAGGATACCGACGGGCCAGAGCCCTCTGATGATGCGACGCGGCACAGCTGCGAGTTCCCGAACGGAGGTAATACACCTTGAATGGCGGCGATTCTAGGCGGCGCTTGACGCGGCGATAAGCGGGGAGATTTGTGAATCTTTGTTACTGAAACGGCGATAATCCTTTGGTCTGGATACATGCATCCGTTACTTCATGTCACAATTTGCCATCTACTCAGAGAAGTACCCATGGACACCCTGCAAAACATGCGTGCCTTCAGTTGCGTGGCGCAAGCGGGCAGCTTCACTGCTGCCGCCGCCGTGCTGGATACCACCACCGCCAACGTCTCGCGCGCGGTCTCCAACCTTGAAGCACATTTACAGACGCGCCTGCTCAATCGCACCACTCGACGCATTGCCCTCACCGAAGCAGGCAAGCGCTACTTGTTGCGCTGCGAGCAGATTCTGGCCTCGGTCGAAGAGGCAGAAGCCGAAGCCAGCGACGCGCATGCCCGCCCCGCCGGGCAACTAAAGGTGCATTCGATGCCCGGCGTCGGCCAGCATTACGTGATCGACGCCATCGCCCGTTATCGCCGCAACCACCCTGATGTCGCGTTCGACCTGACCATGACCCACCGCGTGCCGGACTTGCTGGAAGAAGGCTATGACGTGTCGATCGTGCTGGCCAGCGAACTGGCAGACTCGGGCTTTGTGTCTCAGCGGCTGGGCATTACCTACAGCATCGTGTGTGCATCGCCCGAGTACGTCAAAACCTTCGGTATGGCACACAAGCCTGCCGACTTGCTGAATCATGCGTGTCTGCGCCTGGTCAGCCCGGTGTTCCCGCTGGACAAATGGCTGTTCGATGGCCCGGAAGGTCAGGAGATGGTCACCATCAACAGCTCGCCGCTGCTGGTCAACTCTGCGGATGCGATGAAGACTGCGATTTCCAGCGGCATGGGGATTGGCATTCTGCCGATCTACTCGGCTATCGAGGGGCTGCGCAACGGCACACTGGTGCGCGTATTGTCCGATTACCGCTCGCAGGAGCTGAACCTGTACGCCATCTATCCGTCACGCCAGTATCTGGATGCCAAGATCAGAACCTGGGTCGAATACCTGCGAGGTTCCCTGCCGGAAATTCTCGCGGCCGATGAAGCGGATCTGCATGTGCAGGCACTCAAGTCCTCGTTCTGACATCGTACAACTGTAAAAAGCGGCTGCCAAAGAGCGGAGAGGAATGTTAGCGTGCTACTCATTCAACCGCTCAAGAGTGACTGCCCAATGAAAAAAACCGTACTCGCCTTCAGCCGTGTTACTCCAGAAATGGCCGAGCGCCTGGCGCAAGACTTCAACGTGATCGTGCCCAACCCCAAGCTGGGCGACATCAACGCCCAGTTTGATGAGGCCTTGCCTGAATCCCACGGGCTGATCGGCTCCGGCCGCAAGCTGGGTCGCGAGCAGCTGCAAAACGCAGCGAAACTGGAAGTGGTTTCCAGCATCTCGGTGGGCTACGACAACTACGATGTCGACTACCTGAGCGAGCGCGGCATTCTGCTCACCAATACGCCGGATGTACTGACCGAGAGCACCGCCGACCTGGGCTTCTCGCTGATCATGAGCAGCGCCCGGCGCGTCGCCGAATTGGACACCTACACCAAGGCCGGACAGTGGACACGCAGTATCGAGCCTCCGCACTTCGGCACCGACGTGCACGGCAAGACGCTGGGCATCGTCGGCATGGGCAATATCGGCGCAGCCATCGCCCGCCGTGGTCGTCTGGGCTTCAACATGCCGATCCTGTACAGCGGCAACAGCCGCAAGACCGAACTTGAACAGGAACTGGGCGCACAGTTTCGCAGCCTGGACCAACTGCTGGCCGAAGCGGATTTCGTCTGCCTGGTAGTGCCACTGAGCGAAAAGACCAAACATTTGATCGACCGTCGCGAGTTGAGCCTAATGAAGCCCGGCGCCATCCTGATCAACATCGCCCGTGGCCCGATTGTCGACGAGCCTGCGCTGATCGAAGCCCTGCAGAACGGCACCATTCGCGGTGCCGGTCTGGACGTCTATGAAAAAGAACCGCTGAAAGAATCGCCGCTGTTCCAGCTCAAGAACGCCGTCACCCTGCCGCATATCGGCTCAGCCACCACCGAAACCCGTCAGGCGATGGCCGACCGCGCCTACCACAACTTGCGCAACGCGTTGCTGGGCGAGCGGCCGCAGGACCTGGTCAATCCGCAGGTGTGGAAGGGCTAAGGCGTTTCTGCTCTATAACCGAGTATGAACATCGACTCAGGCCAGTTTGCCGCCGACCAGGACGGCAACCGGCCTGGTCTTCCTGAACACCAGCACATTGCCCGCCATCACCAGCACAAGCCCGAGCAAGGCAGCCACGGTCCACTGGTAGCCTTCGACCCACGTCGAGATGTTCAGCGCCACAATCGGGAACAGCACAGTGCAATAAGCTGCGCGTTCCGGCCCCATGCGCCCGACCAGGGTCAGGTAGGCGGTGAACGCAATCACCGAGCCGGGAATAACCAGAAACAGCAGTGAGCCTACGTAACGCGTGTTCCATTCGAAGGTGAACGGCGTGCCGTTCAGCAGGCAGTAGAGCCCCAGTATCGTCGCCCCGTAGAACATTCCCCACGCATTGGTGGTCAGCGGACGCAGGCCGGCTTTCTGTTGCAGGCTCGACAGCATGTTGCCCGCCGAGAAGTACAGTGTGCCCAGCAGGGCCAGGCCCAGACCGATCAGGGTCTCGCGGCTGGCGCTGTGCCCGGACAGCTCGGGCCAGAACAGACACGCCAGACCGATCAGGCCCATGGCACCACCGGCCATAACATTACCGGCGATTTTCTGGCGAAAGAATACCCGCGCATTCAGCGCATTCCACAGCGTCGAAGTCGAGAACACCACCGCGATCAAGCCGCTGGGTATCCATTGGCTGGCCGTGTAGAAACACATGAAGTTGACGCAGAACAGGCACACGCCTTGCGCCAGACAAAGCAACTGACCGCGACGGTTGACCGGTTGCAGACGCTTTGTCAGCAACAGGAATGCAAACAGCACCAGAGCCGCCAGCGCGAAGCGATAGACGATCGATACCGGAATCGCGACATCGCCGAGTTGAAGTTTCAGGGCGATCCAGGTCGTACCCCAGATCAGCACAGTCAGCAGATAAAGCGAAATGTTCATGGTGCAGGCTCCTTGATGAGCCATCAGTCTGCTGCGTGCCGGTCTGCCAGCGCTTGCACAATCTTGCGCATTTGCGTCAGACGCTACTGGCAGCGGCATCGCCAGCGAGTAGGATACAAATCCTAGAGGAATCGTAATGCCAGCCATTGAATCCATCCAGGTCTTTCAGGCCCTGAACAGCTCACCCAATGCCAATCTGGAGCAGAGCGCGCCGCTGGGCGACGGGTTGGTGGCGGCGTTGTGGAACAATCGGCATGACTCGCAGGAATATCACGCACCGACCCACCATACGCTGTCGTGCTATATCGAGGACGGTACCGGGACTTTTCGGCGCGGCAGACCCGACCAGAAAGGTGCGCCGGGCAAGCTGTGCATCTTGCCTGCCGGTCATGAGTCCGCCTGGGTGGTGAACGGCGAGATCCGTCTGGCGCATCTGTATTTCAGCCCGGAACAGTTTGCGCTGGGCTGCGTGACACTACTGGATCGCGAGCCGCGCGAGATGCAACTGCGGGAAAACACCTTTCTGGAAGACCCCGCACAAGCCGCACGCTTCCGGCAGTTGATTCGCCTGAACTGGGCAGAACCCGGTGAGCGTTTGTTGACCAGCAGCCTGGCGCACGAGATGGTCAGCCATGCGTTGCTCAGTCAGGTAGGGCTGCGCGAAGGTTTACGTCTGAAAGGCGGCCTGGCACCACACCTGCGGCGGCATCTGGTGGACTTCATCGAAATGCACCTCGCCGATCCGCTGAGCCTCGGTCAACTGGCTGGCATGTGCGCGCTGTCGGAATACCACTTCGCGCGAATGTTTCGCGAAAGCTTCGGCTTGCCGCCACACCAGTACTTATTGGCGCGACGTATCGAACAGGCTCGCCAGTTGTTGCGCAGCACCGGCAAGCCATTAGGCGAGATAGCGCTGGCCTGCGGCTTTGCCAGCGCCAGCCATTTCAGCAATCGGTTTCGTCAGGCCGTGGGGGCCACGCCGGGCGAATACCGGCTGGCGTTAGGCCAATAATTGACTCACGGCTGCCAACGGGCTGAGCAGCACTCCGCATCCTGCCAGCGCCAGCACCCAACGCGGCCGGAACGGCAGCAACGCAACCAGCAACACTGCACTGCTCATCAATGCGGCGAACCAGTGCACCGTGCCCATCATCCAGCCATCAGCCTGAACCGCCGTCCATGACGACAACAGCAGCGCGCCCCAGCCAACCAGCTTGAGCGCCCGACGCCGCTGTTCGGTAAACGGCCCCTTGAGCAGTTCGCTGTAATGGCGCGCCATGGACAGGCACAGGCAGGTAAACCCTACGTAGCACAGCAAGGCAGCCAACAGCATCAGTGGCTCTCCCGAGGTGTGGGCTGCAAGGCAACGCCGGATGTTTTACGGGCGGGTACAGCCTTGAACTTCAGTGCCGCACAGCCAAGGAACAGCCCGGTGACCAGCGCCGTCAGGTCAAAGGCCGTCATTACCCAGCTTCCCGACATCAGCGAACCCAGCAGATAGCGGCCGCTGGTCAGCAGATCGAGCAGCGACAACCCGGCAAACAGCACCGCGCCCAGCCCCAGTTGTTCGCGCCATGCGCTGCGCCCTTTGCGCACCAGGGCGTGCACCACTGACAACGCCCAGCATGTGAAGAACACGCTGACTTCCCAATCGGCACGCCCGGTGAACCCCGAAGGCAGCAGACGATTGGCCCAGAAGAAGCTGGCCACGGCAATCATCAACCCGGACATGCTGGCGATGTTCAGCACTTCCACCAGGCGCAACTCCAGTGGCAGCACGCCGTTTTTGGCGTGCTTGAGCTGACGCTTGCCCAGCCACATCACCAGCCCGGTGCCGATCATTGCGGTTCCGGCGACACCGAAAATGAAGTACATCCAGCGCAGCAGCGGCTCGGCAAAATGGCCTACATGCAGACCGTACATCCCGCTGGAGATCAGCAGCGCAACGGGGCGCTCGGGTACTTCGTTCAGCAACGCGCCGCTGGCCCCGCTGAACGTCAGCGCGCCGCCCCGATCCGGCACGATGCTGCCCTTGTCATCACGCGTCAGCAGAACCGTGGCGGTGCTGTCGTCCGGATTATTGACGATCACCCGACCCACCTGCCCGCTGTCCCACTTCGCGTTCGCCGCATTGACCAACGGCGCAAGTGCCACCAGCGGCGCAGGTTTGCCTTCTCGCTTGAGCATTTCCGGGGTCGGATAGGCTTCGCGGTAGAACGCCTGAACCGTGTCGTACTGGCTGGGGATGCTCGCGGGCATCACCATCGACATGAAGATCACCAGACTGCTGTAAGTGATCATCAGATGGAACGGCAACACCAGCACGCCAAGCGCGTTATGCCCATCCAGCCAGGAACGCTGGCCCTTGCGTGGACGAAACGTGAAGAATTCCTTGAAGACTTTTTTGTGAATGATGATGCCGGTGATCAACGCAACGAACATCACCATCGCGGCGCTCGTCGCCAGCCAGCGCCCCCAGGGATAAGGCATCTGCAGTTGATAGTGAAAACGGTAGAAGAAATCACCGCCGCGCGTGTCTCGTGCCTGCACCTCGCTGCCGGTTTGCGGGTCGAGCAGCTTGCGCACGAAGTTATTGCGCTGGCCCTGCTTGCCTGCGGGCAGCCAGCCAACCGTCAGGCCCGGCGTGCGCTCGTCCGGCAGACTGATGAACCAGCGCGTAGCCCCGGCGGCGTGGCTTTGCAGATAATCCTGAGCCCGCTGCACGCTGGCACCGGCATCCAGAGCGCGCACCGGAATTTCCGGCTGCATCCACTGGGTAATCTCATCCTTGAAGTAGGAAAGCGTGCCGGTCAGAAAAATCGCGAACAACAGCCAGCCGAACAGTAAACCGACCCAGGTGTGCAACCAGGCCATCGACTGACGAAAACCCTCTTTCACAATAGCCACCGACCGCAGGCGCAGGCAGCCGCCAGCAATGCGCACGGCGCCAGCACTCCGACCCAGGCCTGCAACGCCGTGCGACAGGCAAAACACCAGAGCACCGCAGCCAGATAAACCAGAAAGGACAGCATCATGCCTGTCACCACTGCTTCGGCGCGGGGGATGGGCAGCCACTGCGCGACGCAGATGCTGACCACTGACGCGAGCAGATAACCGGCAAACACGGCTGCCAGCGCCCGCGAGGTAACGGCAAGCCGATAAGCAACCGTCAGGCCCTTGCTTCTGACTTTCGCCATGCGTTTTTCCGGCAGCGAACCGCTTGCGGTGGTGACATCCATCAAAGGGTCTTCATTGATTCGTGAAACCTGGGAAGCCGGATCACCAGCCTTCGGGAAGAGGCCGCGATGAATGCCAGCTGTTTGCGCCATTCGTCCCTGAACAGGACAAATGAACCGCAATATTAATGATAAATATTCTCATACGCAAAAGAGTCTGCCAGAATCCACGCCATCAACGAGTCCCCGTGGATTGTTCCCCGTGATGCCCATCGCCCACTCCGCTCTCAATCACACTGTCGAAAGCCTGTACAGGGCACACAACACCTGGCTGACGACCTGGTTGCGGCGCAGGCTCGGCTGCCCACACAGCGCAGCGGATCTGGCCCAGGACACCTTCATCAAGATATTGGGCGCACGCGATACGCCGCAGATCATCGAGCCTCGCGCTTTTCTGACGACGATTGCCAAACGTGTGTTGTGCAATCACTACCGGCGTCAGGACCTGGAGCACGCCTACTACCAGGCGCTGGCCGAGCTGCCGGAATGCGTGGCACCTTCGGAAGAAGAGCGGGCAATCATTCTCGAAACCCTGGTGGAACTCGATCAACTGCTGGACGACCTGCCGGTGCTGGTCAAGCGGGCGTTCCTGATGTCGCAGGTCGACGGGTTGAGCCACGGCCAGATTGCCGCCGAACTGGGCATCTCCATCGCAACGGTCAAACGCCATCTGAACAAGGCCGCACTGCGCTGCTATTTCGCCTTATGAACCCGAGCAACGAGTCCTTGAACAAATCCGACATCTCGCCTGGCGTGGCGCAGCAAGCGGTCGGCTGGCTGCTGGAAATGCTGGAAATGCAGGAAGGCACGCTGGATGCGCGTCGTCAGCAGGCCTGGCAGCTCTGGCTCAATGGCAACGCTGAACATCAGCGGGCCTGGGCGCACATGCAGCGGGTCAATCAGCGCCTTAGCGGGCTGTCCTCGCCGCTGGCGCATGCGGCACTCAATGCGCCGAAATCCGCCAGCCGTCGGCACGCTCTGAAACTGCTGTTGTTGCTCGGCGCAGGCTCGGCAGCGGGCTGGAGCCTGCGCGAGCAGATCGCCCTGCAACCCTTGCTGGCTGACTACAACAGTGGCGTTGGCGAGCAGCGCAAGGTGGCATTGAGCGATGGCAGTCAGGTGCAGTTGAATACGGCCAGCGCGGTCGATGTGCGTTTCGATGCACAGCAGCGCCTGATCAAGCTGTTGCAGGGCGAAATCCTCATGACCGCCTCGGCGGACAGCCGCCCGCTGAGCCTGCTGAGCACCGAAGGCACGGTCAGGGCGTCGACGGGGGCCAGCCGTTTCAACCTGCGCCAGCTGGACGGACGCACGCAATTGGCGGTGTTTGCCGGAGCCCTTGAAATAGCCCCGCTCGGCAGGAGCGGTCCGGGTTTGATGCTGCGGGCCAGCCAGCAAGCGACCTTCAGTCGTGACGACTGGGACAGCGTGAAACCGATAGATGCGAGCAGTGGCGCGTGGGCGGACGGGATGCTGGTGGCGTCGCGCATGAAGCTCTCCGACTTCCTTGCGGAGCTGGGTCGCTATCGACGCGGTCGTTTGAACTGCGACGCGAAAGTGGCCAACCTGTTGATCTCCGGCAGCTATCCGCTGGCCGACAGCGAGCGCATCCTCGACATGCTGGAACTCGCCATCCCTGTGCATGTACAACGCTTCACCCGGTATTGGGTGAACGTGCAGGCGCGGGTTTGATTTCTCCTCAAATGCTGACCGCTCGCTCCTGCGTTCCAGTGTTTATGGAGATACCGAAATACGAGGCTGAAACCACGCTGACTATCGTTCCCACGCTCCG
>NZ_LJQT01000429.1:50136-56788 GCF_001400515.1 Pseudomonas meliae
TTCTGCGATTCAGTGAGATTTCGGCTCGACTCAAGTCACCTTTTCGCCCCTCGGCGAGTTACTTTGAAGGGGCCAAAGTAACCAAAGCCCCTCGCCCCTGTTTCCGGCCCGACTTCGTCGGGTTCCTTCGCCCTGTCACTGATCCGGGGGTCGCCAAACGCATCACCACGCGAGGCGCGGGTACGATAATCAAACCCGGAAAAAATAATTTCAAAACCCGTGAGCCGTTTTCTGTTGCTCGCGTGACAGACAGGGAAAGCATTTCTCAACCTTCCGGTCAAAGGACTCCTGCATGTCAGCCCGCCCTACTCAACTTTCACCGCTGGTGCGTACGTTGCGCCATGTCATTTTCGGTGCCAGCCTTTCGGTCGGCAGTCTGTCGATGGCGCAGGCTGCCGAGGTGGCACCCAAGGCGTATCACATTGCGCCAAGCGAGCTTGAAGCTGCGCTGAGCCAGTTCGGTCGAGAGTCCGGCGTGTTGATTTCCTACGGTTCGCAAATCACCAGCGGCCTGAAGAGCCGCGGCCTGGAAGGTCAGTACACGCCCGAGCAGGGCCTCAATGCGTTGCTCGAAGGCACCGGGCTGCAGGCCTTGGCCGACGGCAATAATGGCTTTACCCTGCAGCAGGCCAACGCCGCTGGCGCGCCTATCGAGCTGGGTGTGTCCACCGTGGTCGGCGACTGGCTGGGTGCCGCGCAGCAGACCAACGTTTTCGAACACCCCGGCGCACGTGATGTGATCCGTCGTGAAGAATTCGAGCGTGTCGGCGCAACCTCGGCGCGTGAAGTGCTCAATCGCATCCCGGGCGTCAATGCCCCGGACAACAACGGCACCGGCAGCCACGACATGGCGCTTAACTTCGGCATTCGTGGCCTCAACCCGCGTCTGGCGTCACGCTCCACCGTATTGATGGACGGCATCCCGGTGCCGTTCGCACCTTACGGTCAGCCGCAGCTGTCCTTCGCGCCGATCAGCATGGGCAACATGGACGCGGTCGACGTGGTGCGTGGCGGTGGTGCTGTGCGTTACGGCCCGCAGAACGTGGGCGGTATCGTCAATTTCGTGACCCGTGCCATCCCTGACGCACCCACCCTCAAAGGCGGCATACAGACCGAAACCAGCCCGTCGTCCAGCCACGATGGCTTCAAGACCACCGGCAACCTGCTGGCAGGCGGCACGGCGGACAATGGTCTGGGCGGCGCGATTCTGTATTCCGGCGTACGTGGCGGTGACTGGCGCGAGCACAGCGATACCCAGATCGACGACTTGATTCTCAAGGGCAAATACCAGATCGACGAAGCCAACAGCCTCAATGCCATGGCGCAGTATTACGATGGCGAAGCGCAGATGCCCGGCGGCCTGAACGTCAGGGATTACGATGCCGATCCGTACCAGTCGACGCGTCTGAAGGACAAGTTCTGGGGCCGTCGCACCATGTTCAACTTCGGCTACCGCTATGAAGAGGATGCCCGCGTCTTCACCGCCAACACGTTCTTCACCAAAACCTTGCGCAGCGGCTATCTGGATCAGGGCAGCTTCGTTTCCCTGTCGCCCCGCGAATATTGGGTACGCGGTCTGGAAACGCGCTTCTCGCAAGGCTTTGCACTGGGCGAGACCTGGCATGAAGTGGGCGTCGGCTACCGCTACGTCAACGAAGCGGGTCACGAACTGCGCTATCGCGAACCGGTGACCGGCAACCTGCCGACTACCGCCAGCCGCAACGACCGTGACACCCGCGGCGCGACTGAAGCGCATGCGTTCTACATTGATGACCGTATCGACATCGGCAAGTGGACCATCACGCCCGGCGTTCGCTACGAGATGATCGACACCGCGCAGAACAACAATCTGACCAACGCCCGCTATCAAGGCGACTACAGCACCGCACTGCCAGCGCTGAATGTGCTTTACCACCTCACCGACACCTGGAACCTGTACGCCAACACCGAAGGCTCGTTCGGCAGCGTGCAGTACAGCCAGATGCCTAACCGCGTTACCGGCGATGAAGTCAAACCGGAAAAAGCCCGCACCTGGGAGCTCGGCACGCGCTATGACAACGGCAACCTGCGAGCCGAGATCGGTGCATTCCTGATCAACTTCGATAACCAGTACGACAGCAATCAGACCAACGACACCGTGATTGCACGCGGCGAGACTCGTCATCAGGGGATCGAGACCATCGTCAACTATGCGCTGGAAGGCCTGAGCCCGGTATTGGCCGGTTACGATGTCTACGCGAGCTACGCTTTCGTTGACGCGACAATCCGTGAAGACGGCCCGAACAAAGGCAACCGTGTGCCGTTCTCGTCAAAACACAAAGGAACGATGGGCGTCAGCTACACCGAAGGGCCGTGGAAGCTGAATTTTGACAGTTCTTTCCAGAGCGACCAGTTCGCCGACAACGCCAACACAGCGGCTGAGAGTGCCGACGGCAGCACTGGCAAGATCCCTGGGTACATGCTGTTCAGCACCCGCGCCAACTACGATTTCGGCCCGCAATTGTCGGACCTCAACGTAGCGGTCGGGATGAAGAACATCTTCAACCGCCAGTACTACACCCGCTCGTTCGACGACAACAACCGTGGCAAATACGTCGGCGAACCGCGCACGGTGTACGTACAGACGTCAGTCGCATTCTAGTTCCAGGACGCCAGAGCGTGAGAGAAGTGTTCTCCCGGATACCTCTCGTTCCTCACGCTCCGCGTGGGGATGCCGTTCTGGACGCTCTGCGTCCGCTCCTGATTCTCAGCCTTGAATCAGGGCGGCCATTTTTTGCTGCGAAATATTTCTTACATATTGGGGTTGAATTGTCAGGCCATTGCCGCCAACACTGTGAATGAGCGCAAACGAAATCGATTCCGCAAGGAATCACGTAGTCCAGCCTCGCACGAGCAAGCCCTAATAAGGATTAACTATGCAAATCCAGGTCAATAGCGATAATCACATCGAAAGCAGTATCCGACTGGAGGAGTGGGTTCGTACCACCGTTGAAAGCACGCTCGAACACTACGATGAAAACCTGACCCGCGTGGAAGTCCACATCCGCGACGAAAACGGCGACAAGCCTGGCCCGCACGACATCAAGTGCCAGATGGAAGCTCGCCCCAAAGGACACCAACCTATTTCTGTTTCCCACAAGGCCGATACGGTAGATCAGGCTGTGGATGGCGCTGCTGTAAAACTCGATCACGCCCTCGAGCATCTGTTTGGCAAGCTGCGCGGCAAACGAGGTGCCGCACCGATTATCGCCGAACAGGATGAAGATCCGGTCAGCCCGGACGCGCTGCTCGAAGAAGAATTTCTGGAAAAAGAGCAGGAGAAAGAAGCCGCTCGTCTGACCTGATGTTCCACTGACACGTTTTGCAAAAAAAGGGCGAACCGGCAGCGGTTCGCCCTTTTTGCTTGCCATGCATTGTTCCCCATGAGTGGGCAAGCGCAGCGCTCCACGTACTACGACAATCTGTCGACCAGCGTGCCCTACACACAGTTGTGCCCCAATCAATGCGCACCACAAATGCTCGCTGCACAGCTTTGGCCACCTTGCACCATCGCTCGCCTCGCAGCCATCTCGATCGCCGGCTGCCGTCCATCGAATTTAACATTCAGCACCGGGCAGCCCGAGCCCTGCATCTGACAGCCATCGGCGAGCAAAAAATCAAGCCGCTCGCCTACATGAGCAGTCGGCTCAGCCCTTCATGCCGACAAGCGTTCAACACTCATCCCGCCGCTCTGCAGCAAGACGGTCAACGTCAGGACCTGGACAGCAGGCGAGTACGGTTTCGCCCCGTCTTTACGAATCTTTGACGCCAGGATTCGGTTGTCGGAGTGTCAGACAATCACTCAAAAAAGTCGTACGCAAACTGCATTCGCGAAAGGAGCAGGCCATATCCGGGAAGTGTTCTCCTCCCCTTTTCGAGAGCACGTTTGCCGGCCGGATCGACCGGTTCGCATTGCAGCAGAGTAAGCCGTGAAGCAACTGCAATGGGCTCCCGTTCAGCGGCCTCTCGCGCATCACCCCTGCAATATGGCCCGAACCATGCAGTGTCCTGTAGTACGCGCTACGGGGCTGGCCATCAGGACGGCCACCTCCAGGCGCGGACTCACGCCGTGGGTGCGTTAAAGCGTCTTAAACGACACCTCTCATCAACGCGAAAGACGACAGCAAACCTGTCAGCAGCAAGCGAAGTAGTAACGCAACCGCTGATCAGTCGTCGAGAACCAAAAGGACTATTACCCGGTCAACTTATGCAGACCATTTAGCAGGTGAATGATATGGACAATCCTTTTCAGATGATCACGGATACTTTTCACCCCGACTATCGGGTGAATCTGAGCATTCAAGGGCTGGACGGCAGCATCATGCTGACCCTGTCCAACGAATGCGGAGTCGTTGCCAAGCGTCTGATCAGCGCAGCGCAACGCAACGCAATGACCCGCAACGCCTGCGCAAGCTTATAGAAAGCGTGCAATTCGGCATCGCCATCGAGCGTGGCGAAAGCGCGATCAAGATTCTTGCAGCGATGACCGACGGTGCCACGCTGAAAAAGACACCCGGTCCGGCCAATGGTCTGTGGTCGCAGAGTCAGGCTGCGGTGAATGCCGGGGTTTGACGGGGGGTCTCTTCTTCCGGTTCAGTGCCTTAGATGGCGCTGAATCGGTATGGAATTTATTGATGCCGTTTTTTATCAGATACATTCACTGAGTATCTTCAGCAGCGTATATCGCGGTCGCCTGGTCGCCAATTTCAAAAAAAAAACCATACTCGCCTCCCCCCCCTTGAAGCAGCTTGCAACGCCTGAAAAATCGGGCAATTCGCCATCAATATCCCTCCCGCCTCTTCAGCAAAAGTACAGATACATCCTGATACAACAACTCTTGCGCAGAAACATTCGAGCGACTGGGCACTGCGTTCAGCGCCACTGCACCTGCGGATGATTCCGAGGAGGCAACATGTTCTTAAGGTATGGGGTATTGATCGCATCACTTGCGATAGCGTCAGGCTGTGTCGAGGAGCGGGTAGTCCATGAGCGACCACACGTACATCATGAATACGTCGAAGAAGTCATCGCGCCGCAACCACCCCCTGAGCGGGTAATCGAAGTGGAACCGGCGCCTCGTCCCGGCTACATCTGGGCGCGCGGTTACTGGCACTGGAACGGGCAGCGTTTCGTGCCGGTTCATGGTCACTGGGAGGCGGAACGACCTGGCTACCACTACGTGCATCCGCACTGGGAAAGCGCCGGAGACGGCTGGCACTGGCATGCCGGTGTGTGGCTTAACTGACAAGCGACTTCCATGCAACACGCTGGCGGCATCGATCACCGATGCCGCCGGTGTCTCGATCAGATCTCGCCCTTCTCCTCCGTCACCGCGCCTTTGACCGCGCTGGACGAATCGGGAATCTTCGCCGACGGGTATTTGTAAGACGCGTAGCGCACCACCAGAATTGCAAACGCCAGCAGCAGAATGCCGCCACACAGGTAGATGATGCCGATGTCCGGCGGGTTGTGGTGGGACACGTCGGAAATCAGCAGGCGGGTCAGTGCAGTGATCGCAACGTAGATCAGGAAGCGCACGGGCATGTGGTTGGTCTTGAAATAAATCCCGGTCATTGCCCCCAGTTCCAGGTAGATGAACAGCAGCAGGATGTCATCGACCGTGACGTTGCCTTTCTCGACCATGCCCAGGAACGCAACCACTGACGCCCAGGCAGTGATCGCGCCAATCGCGAACAGCGCCAGAAAGTGAAAGCTCTCGACGCAGAGATTACCCAGTGACTCGGCCTGGCCATGCACGCGGTGTCTTATCTTTACTGCCCATTTGTTTCCCATGACGCTCTACCTCTGAACCTTCGTTTATGCCGACCGGATGATGCCGGGTACTCGTGACACCTTTGTGGCCTGCTTTTTAAAGCAGGAACAGGGCCATAGGCTATGGTTGAGAGCGCGACGGGTTGTCACAAGGCACATTTGCGGCGCAAAAAAGATGCTTAAACGCCACTATTCAGAGAGGGGTTGATTGGTGCAGCCTTTTTACTGTATAAAAACACAGCAATCAAGAAATCACCTTCAACGCCGATGCGTCGGAGAGCGGCCTTCATGCAGACCCTCATTTGGATATGCATGCAGCGCCCCGCTACACCTGACCGGCATGCTGGTCTTGCAGGATCACTGCTTTTGCATACCCGCTGGTCAGAGCGTGAAGCGCTGAACGTCCGGGTCTAGCCCCTTTCAACACTGGATAACACGACGAGGCCAAAATGGCTGTTGAAACCCTTTACCGCAGCACCCGCGATCTGGAGACTACTTTCGTGGACCGTAAACTCGCCGATGCGCACGATCAAATGCTCGAGCTGGCCGAGCTTCTCACCGACGTCCTGATCAAGAACGTGCCGGGCATCTCGGAGAAGCATGCAGAGGATGCGAGTATCTACATGGCGGAAAATCGCGCCGTCTTTGCCGCCGCCTTCAAAAACAACGCGACTGCACTCAGTGAGCTGTCGGAGCCTGCCGAGTCAGAAGGCTGATTGCGTTCTGCACTGCGCCCCCTCATCCGGAGGGGTTCGCTAATCATTCTCATTTAATAACTGGGCAACTGCCCGCATTGCTGCTACAACTCAATAGTGCAGCTCACCTAAGAGGGTGTAGACAA
>NZ_LJQT01000100.1:0-17298 GCF_001400515.1 Pseudomonas meliae
TACGCTCCGCGTCACAAATCTGCGCGGCACCGCCTGCGCAAGGGCAGCCATCACACTTCAGGCACTCTCCGCTTGGCGAGTGCGATGCATTGCAGCGAGGTCGCGAAAGGCAGCGCCCGGGTGCCCTGCTTCCAGGCGTGGTCCTTCGCCGAACAGTTTCTCGCGCAGGGTGCCTTTGGCATATTCGGTCTTGTAGACACCGCGTTTCTGAAGTTCCGGCACCAGCAGGTCCACCGCATCGATGAACGTTTCATGGGTCAGCGCGTAGGCCAGGTTGAAGCCGTCAACGTCGGTTTCTTCCACCCACTCCTGGAGCAGGTCGGCCACGGTTTCCGGGCTGCCGACAAATAGCGGGCCGAAACCGCCGATACCGACCCAGTCGGCCAGCGCCTGCGGCGTCCACACCGTGTTCGGGTCAGCAGTGGAAAAGGTCTCGACTGCCGACTGAATGGCGTTGGTGTGCACATGCCGAAGCGGCTCATCAGGCTTGAACTGGCTGAAGTCGATGCCGGTCCAGCCGGAAATCAACGCCATCGCGCCTTCATAACTGACCCAGCTTTTGTATTCCTCGAATTTGGCCTTGGCCTTGGCGTCCGTTTCGCCAAGGATCACCGTCTGCAAGTTGAAAATCAGCACACTGGAGGGGTCACGACCGGCCTCGGCGGTGCGGCGACGGATATCGGCCACGGTCTTTTTCAGCAGAACCTTGGAGGGTGCGGCCACAAAAACGCATTCGGCGTGCTCGGCGGCGAACTGCTTGCCGCGGCTTGAAGCCCCAGCCTGATAGAGAACCGGTGTACGTTGCGGCGACGGCTCGCACAGGTGGATACCCGGCACCTGGAAGTGTTTGCCGACATGGCGAATCTCGTGGATCTTGCCGGGGTCACTGAATACCCGACGCTCGCAATCACGCAGAATCGCGCCTTCCTCCCAACTGCCTTCCCAGAGTTTGTAACAAACCTCAAGATACTCCTCGGCATAGTCATAGCGCGCATCGTGCTCGGTAAGGGTTTTCTGCCCCAGGTTCTTCGCGCCGCTCTCCAGATACGACGTGACGATGTTCCAGCCTGCGCGGCCCTTGGTGAGGTGATCGAGCGTCGACAGACGACGGGCAAACGGATAAGGATGTTCGAACGACAGCGACGCGGTCAGGCCGAAGCCCAGATGCTCGGTCACCAGCGCCATGGGCGGAATAAGCTGCAACGGATCATTGACCGGCACCTGCGTGGCCTGGCGAATGGCCGCCTCACCGTTACCCCGATAAACATCGTAAATGCCCAGCACGTCGGCAATGAACAACCCATCGAACTTGCCGCGCTCAAGAATTCTGGCCAGATCGGTCCAGTATTCCAGGTCCTTGTACTGCCAGGAGCGATCACGAGGATGAGCCCAGAGGCCAGGCGATTGATGGCCGACGCAGTTCATGTCGAAGGCGTTGAGACGAATCTGACGAGACATACACTTACTCCTGAAGCTGCGGCGGAACCACGCCATTGAGGCGTTGATTGCCGATAACCTGATAGTGCCAGCGCAGCGGTTCACGACCGGTCGGGGCAGGCAATGACAAACGTTTGCCGGTCAGTTCGTACTGAATATTGCCCACCGCCTGCAATGCATCAGCACTGGCGATGACCGCCTCGCTGCTGGCGACAAGGCGCTGCTCGGAAGAGCCATCCAGCCTTTGGGCACGCTCCAGCAGCGCGGCGGCAACCTCCAGACGAATCTGCAGGTCGCCGACTTTGCTGATCACATAGGGGTCATCGACAATGCGCTGCAGGTCACTGAGCGGCCATGGCTGAGCGTGCTCACGCAGGTAATCGAGGGTGTCTTGCAAGCCTTCGCGCGCCTGACCAAGGTCTTCGGCGGCGACCTTCAGTTGTGCGGTAATAGCGGGATGCGTCATGGGCGTACTCCTTGATCAGTTCCAGGCATGGCGTGGCGGTGCAATGCCGTTGAGCACCTGATTACCGATCAGGTGATATTTCCAGCGTGCCGGGTCATGCAGGGTGTGGGTGCGCGCATTGCGCCAGTAACGGTCCAGATTGAGTTTGCCCAGCACCGAACGGGTGCCAGCCAGTTCGAACAGCTGGCTGCTGGCGAGCAAGGCAATCTGTGCCGACAGCACCTTGGCCTGCGCGACGATCACCGATGCTTGCGCGACGCTGGCCTCACTGGGTTCGGCCAACGCATGGTCAATGGCTTGGCCGGCCTTGGCGAGAATCGCGTCGGTGCCATGCAGCCGCCACTGCAAGTCGCCGATGGTGGCGATGCTGAACGGGTCCTGCCAGCCGAAATCCTGCTTGCTGTCGATCCACGGCCGCGCCAAACGAGCGTGCTTGAGGGTTTCCTCGAAGGCGCCGTGGGCGATGCCGGTGTCCACCGCCGCCTGAATGATCTGCGAAATCGGCCCGTCGGCAGTCGGCTCATCGAAGGCCCGGTGCGCAGGTATCACCGCGCTTGACGGCACGCGGACAGCGTTCAGGACTGCCCCGCCGCTGGTGGTGGTGCGCTGGCCGAAACCGTCCCAGTTGTCGATGATCGTCAGGCCCGGATTGTCGCGCTCGACGAACGCGATGAAGGCCTGATTTTTCTCGTTGACCCCGGCCACTGGCACGATGTGCGCGAACAGCGCGCCGGTGCAGTAAAACTTTTCACCGTCCAGCACCGCGTGCTCGCCATCGAAGCGGATACGGGTCTGGAAGGCTCCGGCGTTCTTGCTTTTCGACTCGGAGAACGCATTACCGAAGCGGTAACCGGCCAGCGCCTTGCCGAAATAGTGGCGCTTCTGCTCCTCGGTACCGGTCTGCAGCAGGATATCGAGCACGCCCAGATGGTTCTGCGGGATCTGCCCGAGCGAAGAATCGGCGGCAGAAATGATCTTGATCACTTGCGCAACAGTGACGTAGGAAACGCCTGCACCGCCATAGGCTTTGGGCACGGTAATGGCCCACAGTCCGCTGGCGGAAAACTCATCCAGCTCGGCGACCGGCAGGCGGCGTTCGCGATCACGCAGCGACGCTTCCTCGGCAAACCGGCTGGCCAGTGCTGTGGCGACTTCGATGGCTTCGGCATCGGAAGCGATGACATGCGCTCTGGGCGGTGCTGCAGGTGTAATTGAGAGTGGGTTACTCATGGACTGGCTCCTGCTCGTTGGCGACAGGTTGAAAACACTCAACACGCTTGACCTTGAACAGTGCACAGCCCGTGCCGTAAATTATTTTTCTTTTAAAACAGTCGCTTGCATTAGATTTAAGATTCTCGGCGGTGCCCCGCAGAACAAAATGTCCGAACACTGTTGCTGGGCGAACAGCGGGGATTCACGCTTGAGTCGCTGTGCCCAGATAGAAGTTCTGGATATCGTCACTCCCGGCCAGTTCCTGCGCAGTCCCTGAGCCCACCACCCGGCCGTTCTCCAGCACATAACCGAAGTGCGCGTATTCCAGGGTCAGATTGATATTCTGCTCGGCCACCAGCAGGCTCAGCCCCGCCTCGCGATTGAGCCGCGCCAGCGTGTCAAAAATTTCCTCGACTACCTGCGGAGCGAGGCCCATGGAAGGCTCGTCGAGCAGCAGTAAACGAGGCTGGGACATCAATGCCCGGCCGATGGCGATCATCTGCTGTTCACCGCCCGACGTATAGCCGGTCAGCCGTTTACGCAGCAGGCGCAGCCTGGGGAAGTAGCTGTAGACCCTCTCCAGCCTGACCTTGATTTCGGCCCGTGATGGTCGCGACACAAAAGCGCCGATCAGCAGGTTCTGCTCGACACTCAAGTGGGTGAAGCAGTGTCGACCTTCCAGCACCTGCGCCAGACCGTTTTTGACCAGTGCCGAAGGATCGGAATGGGTGATTGGCAGGCCCTGGTAGTGAATCCGGCCACTGACCACCTCGCCCCGCTCGGCACTCACCAGTCTGGAAATGGCCTTGAGCGTAGTGCTTTTGCCCGCGCCATTGGCCCCCAGCAAGGCCACGATCTGGCCCTGCCGAACCTGCAGACTGATCCCGCGCAACGCGAGGATGGATTGCTCGTAGAACACCTCGACCTGCTCCACCGACAGAATGGTTTCGGCAGCGGGCGCAGCATGCGGGATCAGGCTCATCGGGTTTACTGCTCCTTGCTGCAATCGCGCGGGGTAATGCCTTTTTCCTTGGCGTACTGCGCAGCCGATGCCTCGATGATGGGCCGCAACAAGGCACGATCAGCCTGTATCCAGTCGCTGATCAGGTTCCAGCGCTGGCCGTCCCATTGCTGAAAGCGCACCGCGCCACCGCCTTCGTGGTCAGCGCACGACAGCTTCAATGGCTGTACCAGCCCTTTGGCACCCAGCGCCTGCAAGCGTGCGTCGTCAAGGTTCAAATGCTCGAACCCCCAGCGCACCTGCTCGCCAGTCAGTGGCTTATTGCCGAATCGGGCCTGTGCAATGCGCAGCGCTTCGACATTGAGGATGCCGTTCACCACACCCAGGTTGTAATACACGGTGCCAAAACGTTTGGGGTCGGCCAGGTTGCCCTGCCCCTTGTCGAGCACCGCCGTCTTGATGCCTTGCAGCACCGGGAAGTCAGTGCCGGAGGGGTGCGTGGTGATTGAAATGAAGCCCTTGGCGGCTGCACCGGCGGGAATCACGTCTTCCTCGGAATTGCTCCATATGTTGCCAATGATGTGATCCACCGGAAAACCAACCTTCTGCGCCGACTTCAGCGCCACCGGATTCATCACCCCCCAACCACGCAGGATCACCCAGTCGGGCTTGAGGCGACGAATGTTCAGCCATTGCGATTGCTGTTCGTTACCGGGGTGCGGTACTTCAAGGGTGGTCAGCTCGAAGCCGTAATTTTTTGCCAGGGTTTCCAATACACCATTGGTTTCCTTGCCATATGGCGAGCCGTGATACAGCACAGCGATTTTCTTGCCCTTGAGCGACGCCAGGCCGCCTTCACGCTGACCGATGTAATTGACGATGGCCGACACTTCGGAGTACGGGTTCAACTGCAGCGGAAACACATAGGGAAAGACACTGCCGTCTGTGGAATCCGTGCGTCCGTGGTTGATGGTGATCAGCGGAAGTTTGTTGGCAGTAGAGCGCTCCAGCGTGGCGTAGGCGATGCCGACGGAAAGCGGATTGGTCGCCGCAGCCGGCGCACCGTTAAGCCCGCCTTTGAGACGCTCGTAGCACTCGACGCCCTTCTCCACCACGTATTCGGTTTCGCACTCCGACCAGGTCAACTTGACGCCATTGACCCCACCGTTGGCATTGACGTATTGCAGGTAGTCGATGAAACCACCGAAAAACCCGGTGCCGCCCGCAGCATAAGGGCCAACCCGGTAGCTCTGCAGCGGGAAATACTGCTCGTTGGCAGCCTGTGCCGTGGTAGCCAGACCACACCCCAGCAGGGCCATACCGAGGGCCAGACGCAACAGGGATTTTCGGTGTTTCATAGGCGCATTCCTTGAGGTACACGAGGTTTTTGTGGGTGAGTAACCAGTCAATAGCGCAGCGGCCAGACACGTGCGCGCTGACGAAAGCGCTGCCAGAGACGCACCAGCCCTTCGGGCTCCTTGATCAGAAAAGCGATGATCAAGGCGCCGAAAAGCATCTTCTGAATGTTTTCCAGTTGCCCGGAATCGATCAGACCGACCGGCAACAAGGCGCTGAGGTTGCCGAGCAGAATCGGGAACAGCACGATGAACGCCGCGCCAAGAAAGTTGCCTTGCACACTGCCCAGCCCGCCGATAATGATGATGAACAGAATCTGGAATGACCGGTTCAGGTCAAAACCATGCGGCTCGACCGTGCCCAGATAAGCGAACGCCCACAGCGAGCCAGCGACGCCCAGATAGAAACCGCTGATGGCGAATGCCAGAAGTTTGGCCTTGAACAGGCGAATGCCGATTACCGCAGCGGCGGTGTCCATATCGCGCACGGCCATCCAGTTGCGGCCCAGCTCCCCGCGAAGCAGATTTCTCGCCAGCCAGAAAAGCAGCACTACCAGCCCAAGCGTCAGCAGGTAGCGGCCTTGCGGCGAGCTGAAATTCACCCCGGCGATGATCAGTGGCGGCGAGGTGATCACGCCCGAGGCATTGTCGTTGGTGAACCAGCTGAAGCGGGTCAACACCCACTCGACCACAAACTGTGCGGCGAGTGTCGAAACCAGCAGGTAGAAGCCCTTGATCCGCAGGCTCGGCAGCCCGAACAGCAACGCCACCAGCGCAGACACCAGCCCGCCCAGCGCAAAACCGAGCAGCAACGGCATGCCCGGCACGCGCAGTTGCAGGTTATAGGCAGCGAAAGCACCCACCGCCATGAACGCAGCCGAGCCCAGCGATAATTGCCCGGCGTAACCGGTCAACAGGTTCAGCCCCAGCCCCGCCAGGGACAGCACCAGAAACGGAATCAGGATCGCGCTGAACCAGTAATCGTTACCTAGCAACGGCACTGCGATAAAAGCGAATACCAACAGGCTCCACAGCCCGATGCGGTCCTGGCGCAGACGAAACACCCGGCGTTCATCCGCGTAGCTACTCGCCAGTTGTCCGGTTTCTCGATAAAGCATGGCATTGATCCTTGATGAAAGTCAGACGCGCTCTATCGCCCGCTCGCCGAACAGGCCGGCAGGACGAACCAGCAGAAACAACAGCGCCAGCACATATGGCACCCAGTTTTCGATACCGCTGCCGATGATCGGCCCCAGGTAAATCTCGGCCAGCTTCTCGGCTGCGCCGATGATCAGACCGCCGACAATCGCGCCGCCAATCGAGGAAAAACCGCCAATGATCAACACCGGCAGCGCCTTAAGCACCACCAGTGACAGGGAAAACTGCACCCCCAGCCGCGCCCCCCAGAGCAGCCCGGCCACCAGTCCGACAAACCCGGCCACGGCCCAGACCACCGCCCAGATGCGTGGCAAACGGATACCCACGGCCAGCGAGGCCAATGGGTCGTCCGCCACTGCACGCAACGACAGACCGATACGAGTACGGTTGAACAGCAACGACAGGGCAATCACCAGCGCCGCAGCCGTGCCCGCCGCGAACAGGTCGAACTGCGAGAGCAACATGCCGCGAATTTCCAGTGGCTCGTCAGGGATGCCCAGCTCAAGGCCGTGAACCTGCGCCCCCCACAGCGCCTGGGCCAGGCCTTCGATCATGTACGACAGGCCGAGGGTGGCCATGAACAGAATGATCGGTGGACGATTGACCAGTGGGCGCAGAACCATTCTTTCGATCAACAGCGCCAGCACCACCATGCTGGCCAGCGTTGCCAGAAACGCCCAGAAAAATGGCACACCCCGCTCCAGCAGGCTGACAAACGTCAGCGCCGCGAACAGCACCATCGCGCCCTGAGCGAAGTTGAACACCCCCGACGCCTTGTAGATCAGCACAAACCCAATCGCCACCAGCGAGTACATGACACCTGCCAACAGCCCGCCAATCAGCACTTCAAAGAAGAATTCCATGGTTTATGGTTTCCCGACCGAAGACGAACGACGCGTGCCGAGATACGCAGCGATTACCTGAGGGTTGGCGCGAACCTGCGCGGGTGTGCCGTCCCCGATCTTGCGACCGTAATCCAGCACCACCACATGGTCGCTGAGGCCCATCACCACACCGATGTCGTGCTCGATCAGCACCACAGTGGCGCCCAGCTCACGATTGATATCGCGGATGAACTGACTCATCTCGTGCTTCTCTTCGGCATTCATTCCGGCCATCGGCTCGTCCAGCAACAGCAGACGCGGTTCCGCCGCCAGGGCGCGGGCCAGTTCGACACGTTTTTGCAGGCCATAGGAAAGTTTGCCCACCAATGCATGGCACCACGGGTGGATGCGCAGAAACTCAATCACCCGCTCGGCATGCCGGCGTTGTTCGTCGTCTTCGGCAGGTGCCCGACCGATGCGCAGCATCTGCTCAAGCCAGGTACTGCGCCGTTTGAGATTGCGCCCGGTCAACACGTTGTCCAGCACACTCATGCCCTTGAACAAGGCGATATTCTGAAAAGTACGGGCGATACCGCCCTCGGCCGCCTGGTGCGGACGCATCCGGCGGCGCGTCTGGCCGGCATAAGTAATGGAGCCGCTTTGCGCCTGATACACGCCATTGATGACGTTGAGCAGCGAACTCTTGCCCGCACCATTGGGGCCTATCAATGCGCAGATCTCGCCTGTAGCCACCGAGAAACTGATTGAGGTAACAGCTTTAACCCCTTTGAAAGATAAGGAAACATCTTCAAGCTCAAGCAGCGCCACGGGTGCCAGCGCATTCAAGACGGCACACCCAGTAGTGCTGGCGTATGCGGCATATTATCTGCCGGTTCTTGTGGCTGACTGGTTTGGCTCGCTGCCCCCAACCTGATTGGCCTGATACCCAGCGCCGTAAAAAACGCTTCGCTCTGTGGCGTCAGCGCATCGCCTGCCAGCAATGGTTTAGCCAGCCGACTCATGCCCAACACGTCCAGCAGCGGGCGGCGAATCAACCAATAACCCAGCCAGCGCCGCACGGCACCCGGAGCAGGAGCCATCACCCATCGATAAAGCCGGTGGCTGATGCTGCCTGGCAGCGGCAAGCGCTCCCTGACCCAGAGTTCCAGACGTGCGTAGGACTCGCGAGTGCCCAGCACCAGGGTGGACCCAGTTCGCGACGGTCGTTGTCGCGAGTGCCAAGGGCCTCGGGAAAATTCAGGCAAAACCCGGCAACCAGCCAGGGTGCCAACAGATAGCGCGCCTGCACGCTGGCGGCAAACACTCTGGCGGCCAATGCCTGATCCTGGCTGGAAAGCGCATGCCTTTGCGCCAATTGCCTTGCGTCCGAAAGCAGAACTGCATGACTCAACTGCAGGTCCGGCTGCCAGTCGACAGCGGGAAAGACAAAGGCCGCAGCCCGGCTCTGGCGCGGATCGGTAACGTCGCCAGCGGGTCCGTTCAGCAGTCGGGCATAGTCGATCACCCCGCTGTCATCAGCCTCAGTCAGGCCGCGCTTGTCCAGCAACACGACGATGCCCGGTGAGGCGACGCGCACCTGGAGAAGCGCTTCCAGCCCGTCGACCACTGCAAACTCCGGGGACTGGCCTGCCAGCCACTCGCGGTTATCCAGCGCCGGGTCGAGCAGGCTGACGCTGCACCCAAGCCAGTGCGCCGCCAGCGTCAACAACAACGCTTCGGCTCGCGCCTCGCTGATAATGAACAGCCTGTCGGCCGGGCCGAACCCGACGCCCTTCAAGGCAGCAGCCAAGCTTCTGACGTCAATGGCCAGCTCGCCCCAGCTACGTTTCTGCCAGATACCGAATTGCTTGTAACGCAAGGCCGTCTGTTCAGGGCGGCTTTGAGCCTGCTGTAGCAGCGCCTGGGGCAATGAGTCGCACATGTTGCGCTTCCGTCGATAAAGAATCGATGAAGCCATAGCAGCGAGCGTGCCAGTCTAACAACCTTATTAATATCAATAGGTTGCAACGCCCAAATGAGTTTTGTCACTGTGCGGTTTGCAGACAAGCTGTTGCGCGGCTGTTGCCCGGACAACAGATGAATCCGCCAATTAAAATAAAATCCATAAAAATCAGATAGTTATATTCAGGCATAAAGCATGCAGAGATCTGCACGAACCCACCCGGCCCATGTGCCGATCTCTTCGCGTTCAGGAGTACCGCATGACCCAATCAACCGGCTCAAACCCTCTCTCGCTGGGCACCGATTACGAAACTCTGGCCAACCGGTTCCGGCCGATTTTCCGCGAGATCGGCGCTGGCAACGTCGAACGCGAGAAAGCCCGCGCCCTGCCCTATGAACCGATTGCCTGGTTGAAGAAAGCCGGTTTCGGCGCTGTGCGGGTACCCCTCGAATACGGCGGTGCGGGTGCTTCGGTGAGCCAGCTGTTTCAACTGCTGATAGAACTGGCCGAAGCCGACTCGAACATTCCGCAAGCCTTGCGAGCGCATTTCGCCTTTGTCGAAGACCGCTTGAATGCACCACCCGGCGCCGACCGGGACACATGGTTTGCACGCTTCGTGGCTGGGGATCTGGTCGGCAACGGCTGGACCGAGGTAGGGGCAGTGAAAATCGGCGATGTGATAACCAAAGTCAGCCCTCAAGGCGATGGCTTCGTGCTTAACGGCACCAAGTTTTACAACACCGGCAGCATTTTCGCCGACTGGATCGACGTCTACGCCCAGCGCGCCGACACTGGAACCGATGTGATTGCGGTGGTGGATGCCAGGCACGCAGGCGTGCGTCACAGTGACGACTGGGACGGGTTTGGCCAGCGCACCACCGGCAGTGGCACCTCGGTGTACGACAATGTGCCGCTGCCTGCCACACATGTCATCCCGTTCGAGCAGCGTTTCAAATACCAGACGGCGTTCTATCAGCTGGTGCTGCTGGCGGTGCTGGCAGGTATTGGCCGAGCCGTCGAACGCGACATCGCGCATGAAGTGCGCGACCGCAAGCGCATCTTCAGCCACGGCAATGCGGGCAGCGTCAGCCAGGACTCACAGGTGCAGCAAGTGGTCGGGCAGATCGCCGCTCAGGTCTACGCCGCCGAAGCGGCCACCCTGCGTTCTGCCGAGCCTTTGCAACGCGCTTATGTGGCACGCTTCGGCAATAATCCACAGCAGGAAAAAGACGCCAACATTGCCGCGGAAATCGAGACTGCCAAGGCGCAGGTCATTGTGTCGGAACTGGTGCTGCGCTCTGCCACCGAGCTGTTCAATGCGCTGGGCGCGTCAGGCGTCAGCGTCAGCGTCAGCGTCAACAAGGCGCTGGATCGCCACTGGCGTAATGCTCGCACAGCGGCATCGCACAATCCGCTGATCTACAAGGCGCGCATTGTCGGTGACTGGCGCATCAATGGTACCGAGCCGCCTTTTGTCTGGCAGATCGGCAGCGGTACCGGCAAAGCCTGAGGCGTAAGGTTACGCCGCGTTACGCAACAGGTGGCGACTGGCAAAGCTGAACGCCAGCACCAGAAAGATCAGCACCCCGGTCGCCACCTGCTGCCAATAGAAGTTCCAGCCGATCAACAACAAACCATTGGCGATGACGTTGATGAACAGCACGCCCAATAACGTCCCGACAATGTTGGCACGCCCATGGCGACTCAGCGTCGTGCCGATGAACACCGCGCCAATGGCGTTGATCAGGTAGGCATTGCCCGACATCGGCACGTAGGCGTTGACCGTGGAGCTGAGCAGGATACCGGCGACCGCGCAGGCCAGAGCGCTGGCGACAAACACCTGTACGGCGATGCGCCGGGTAGAAAGCCCTGAGTAATACGCCAACTGCGGCTGCGTCCCCAGCGCAAGCATTTCCCGCCCCAAACGGCCACGCGCCAGCACCAGCCCGTAAAACCCTGCCAGCCCCCCGACCACCACCAGAGGCAATGGCACGCCCAGAATCAGTACACCGCTAATGCCCGGCAACGCGCCCTGAGCGATGTAGATAGGTTGACCACCGTCGGATAACAGCTGCTGCACGCTGGTGCCGATAAACAATGTACCCAGCGTCGCTAGAAACGGCGAAATACGCAGCCCGGCGATCAGCGTCGCATTAAACGCGCCCGCCGCGCCGCCTGCCAACAAGGCCACCGCGATGGCCGCACCCAGACCGTAGCCGCCATTGAGCGTGACGACAAAGCCGAGGCTGGCAAAGTCCAGCGCTGTTCCCACCGACAGATCGATGCCGCCGGCAGCAACTGCCCAGGTCATACCGACGGCCACAATGGCCAGCAACACAAAATTATTCAGCACCAGGCTCGACAGGTTGCCCCAGCTCAGAAATCCCGGTGCATTGATGGCGAAAAACAGCAGGATGATCAGCACCAACAGCGGCAGGACCGCAGGCAAAAGGCGCGGCAGGAATTTCACCAGTGTTGAAGAAGTGTTCAGGGTCAGCGTATTCATTGTTCACCCTCCCGGCGGCCCAGCGCCCCGGAAAATGCCACCACCAGCAGGATCAGCACGCCTTGAACGCCATTGACCCAGAAATTGGAGATGTTCAGCAATTGAAAGCCATTGATCAGAAAACCCAGCAGCAACGTCGCCAGCAAGGTGCCAGGAATGTTGGCGGTCAGGCGCCGCGAGAACACCACACCGAGAAAGGCAATCGCCACCACTGAAAGCAGCATGTCGCCGGAGCCGGTGGTGCTGCCACTGAAAAATGCAGCAGAGCAGAACGCCGCAATGGCGGCGCAGCCACCGGCAATCAGGTAGCTGGCGAACACATGGCCCTGCAGATTCAGGCCGGCAGCAGTTGCCGCTTGCGGGTATTCACCGATGGCATACAGGCGCAGGCCAAACGCGCTGTGCTGAATCAGCAGCCACAACAGCGCTGCAACACTCAGCAACACCCACGCCAGCGCCGGAATGCCCAGCCAGACGCCGGAAGCCAGACTGTCCAGCAGCGCGGAATCGGTAGCCAGTACGGTGTTCTGGGTCAGCACCAGCTCCAGACCTGCAATCAAATTCATGCTCGCAAGTGTCGCCAGCAACGGCGGCAAGCGTAAAAACACCACTGCCAGACCATTGAGCGCGCCAACCAGCAGACCACAGGCGAGCGTCAAACTAATCGCTTGCCAGGCTTCGAAACCGGCGTTGTTCAGACTGCTGTAAACGGCTGCGCACAGACCGAGATTGGCCGCCAGCGACAGGTCCAGCCCTCCGCTGACGACGTTGGAGCCACCGCCGATGACCACACATGTCAGGCCCAGCGCCAATATGCCCAGCACGGCTGACTGGGCGAACACGTTGCTGATGTTACCGATGCTGAGAAAGTTGGGCGCGCTGACCGCAAAGCCCAGCAGTATCGCCAGAAATACCAGCAACGAACCGCGCTGTGCCAGCCGCACCAGCCAGCGTTGCGAGGGATCGCCGACCTGAATGACTGATGTTTCAAGCGTGGACATGGCGGGTCTCCTGGAGAGTATTTTTACCGTCATGGCGGCTTTCACTGGCCCCGGTGGCGCAGGCCAGCAACTGGTCACTGTCGGTGCTCGACGAATCGAATTCGCCCGCAATACGCCCCCTGTGCAGCACCACAATGCGCTGGGTGATGCCGATCAGTTCCGGCAGGTCCGACGACAGCACCAGCACCGCTGCACCGCCTTCGGCCAGCCGGGAAATCAGCCGGTAGATTTCCACCTTGGCACCAATGTCGACACCCACACTGGGCTCATCCAGCAGGTACAACGTCGAGTGTCGACTCAGCCACTTGGCCAGGGCGACCTTTTGCTGGTTGCCACCGCTGAGCAATTGAACCGCCGCATCATGGCCTGAGGTCTTGATCGCCAGTTCACCGATCAGGCGCTGGCTTTCCCTTGACTGCGCAGCACCGTCGAGCAATCCCCAGCGGCTGAAGCGCCCGAGGCTGGCCAGGGTAATGTTCTCCAGCACCGAAAGCGCTGGCGCTACGCCATGCGTGCGGCGCTCTTCGGGGACCAGCGCTATACCGTTGCGCACCGCATCACGAGGGGATTTCAGGCGCAACGGCTGACCATTCAACAGCACGTCGCCACGATCCGGCTTGAGCAGCCCGAACAGGCTCTTGAGCAGTTCCTTGGCGCCCGAGCCGACCAGCCCTGTCAGGCCCACCACTTCGCCACTTCGCACGCTCAGGTCAACGCCGTTGTAAAAGCACCCTGCTCCCAGCCCGTTCAATTGAAGCACTGGCGGGCCAGGCTGCGTCTGCGCCCGGAAATATTGCTCACCCACGTCACGATTGACCATCAGCCGGGCGATCTGCGCGGTGCTGACAAGCGCGGGATCAACCACCGCCACATCGCGTCCATTGCGCAGCACGGTGACCTGATCACACAACGATTCGATTTCCTGCAGGTAGTGGGAGATGTACACAATGGTCAGACCGTCATCGCGCAAGCGCCGGACAATCGCCAACAACCGGTCCACCTCCTGTTTGACCAGTGACACACTCGGCTCGTCGAACACCAGCACCTGCGGCCTGGCCAGCAGTGCGCGAGTGATCTGCAATATCTGTCGCTGCGCGCTGTCCAGATCGCGTACCAGCGCCCCGCTCGGCAGGCGCATGGCAAAATAATCATCCAGCAACTGGGCCGCTTCGCGCTCCTGAGCGCGTCGATCGACGAACAGACCGCGTTTGATTTCCTGCCCGAAAAACAACGCCTCGCCGACGCTGAAGCTGCCCGGCAGCAAGCGCTCCTGATGAATGAAATGCACGCCCGCGGCTTCAATCTGGCGCGGAGTAAAGCTGTCGAACTGCTGGCCATGGATACTCAAGCTGCCCGCATCGGCGCGATGAATACCGGCGAGGACCTTGATCAGGGTTGACTTGCCTGCGCCGTTTTCGCCAACCAGCCCATGAATCGTTCCGGCCTCGACCCGCAGGTTGACCCCATCCAGTGCCTGAGTGGCGCCAAAGCGCTTACTGATGCCCTGCAAGTGCAAGGCCGCCGTTGCCCTCGTAACGTCTGCAATCGCTGCTCTCATGGTCGATCTCCTGCGTCAGTTATCACCCCTGAGTTCCTGCACTTGCGGCAGGTTGGCGGCCGTGGTCAGCAAGGTCGGCACCTGAGTCTCTTTGGGCAGGTCGCGTTGCCCGGCCAGGTAGCGAGCGACGTTCTGCACCGCGGTCTTGCCGATCAGGGCCGGCTGCTGCGCAACCACCGCACCAATCGGCGAGTTCTCACGGCGCATCAGCTCAAGCACTTCCGGGGTGCCGTCGACGCCATAGGTCTTGATTTCAGTTCTTCCGGCGTCGATCAGTGCCTTGCTGGCACCCAGCTGGGGAATGTCCCAGGCCGCCCAGATCGCCGAAACACTGCCTTTGGGATACTTGTTAAGCAGTGCCGAGACTTGCGAGTAAGCGTCTTGAACCGTGTTGGGAATGACGTCACGCAACTCCGGCTCGATGATTTTCAGTTCCGGATGATCCTTGAGCGCCAACTTGAGCTGGTCGTAACGAATGGCACACACCGGCACACCATAAAAGCCGTTGAATACCAGCACGTTGCCCTTGCCACCCGCGTCTTTGATCAGTTGCCCGGCCAGTGCCTTGCCGGTGGCAATATTGTCCGAGGTGGTGTTGTTGAGGCTGTATTGCGAAGGTGCATCGATGGTGAATAGTGGAATCCCCGCCTTGCTGATGCGCTTGAGCCAGGGGTCGATAACGCTGAGTGTGCCCAGGGTCTGAATCACCGCGTCGGGTTTTTGCGTAACCACGGTCTGCAGTTGATTGACCAGGTTCTTGTCGTTGCGACCTGCATCAAGCGTTATAGGCGTGCCGCCCAGGCGCTTGACCTCATCCACCTGCGCCTGAAACGTCTTGATATCGAAGTAGTGACTGGTACCGGTCATGCTGATCGCGATGCGCTTGCCCGCCAGCGAAGGTACATCGCTGTCATCGGCATATGCCGTCGCGACAAGGCTGGTGGCCAACACGGTCAGCGCCAGAGCGCGCCCTAATGCACGCAGGCGGGTTGGCTGGTAAATCGGGACGGCATCAGGCATTCGGGTGGCTCCGCTGGCTCAGGAAAACAATCCTGATCAGCAGTGCACAGGTCATGCCCAAAGCCCTGCGGTTACGCTGGCAACGGCGCAGAGCCTGGCTTGCAGGCTATTGCGCCGAATTGCGTCTAGGCTGATAGCCGACGCTTCAGACCCAAGGCGGCGAACACATTGTCGATTCGCTGTTGTCCGGGCAACAGCAAAGTCATGCCTGACTGCTTAGCTAAGCTTGAACTGCCTAAGGGTAGTAGTCAGATCACTCGCCAGTTCGGCCAGAGACTGACTGGCACTGCCGGTCTGGCCGGTGCGCACTGCCGACTGCGCCGACAAGTCACGGATTCGTATCAGGTTGCGATCCACTTCGCGCGCGACCAGCGCCTGCTCCTCAGAAGCGCTGGCGATCACCGTATTTCGCTCATCGATGACCATGACCGAACTGGCGATACTGGCCAGCACGGCGTTGGCCGACTCGGCCTGCTGTTTGGTACGTTGGGCCTGCTCGGTACTGACTTCAAGCGCCACCAGCGTGCTCTTGGTGCCCTGCTGGATGTGCCCGATCATGGTCTCGATCTCACGGGTCGACTCGCTGGTGCGATGAGCCAGCGCGCGAACTTCGTCCGCAACTACGGCAAAACCCCGCCCGGCATCACCCGCCCGTGCCGCCTCGATGGCGGCATTGAGGGCCAGCAGGTTGGTTTGCTCGGAGACTGCGCGAATAACATCCAGGACCTTGGTGATATCCAGCGTGCGGGTTGCCAGCGCCTGCGCCTCGACCGACGCGGTGCCGACATTGCGGGTCAGTTCAAGGATCGACTGAACGGTTTGATTGAGCTCTTCCTGACCTTCGCGGGCCGACACCGAAGAGGCTTTGGATTCTTCCGAGGTGGCCACCGCATTTCGCGCTACTTCGTCGACCGCCTGGCTCATCTCGGTAACGGCGGTGGCGGCCATTTCTATCTCGCTGTTCTGCACCACAAGATCAGCGTTGCTGTTGACCATCAGCACACTCATTTGCTCTGTGGCCGAGGCCAATTGGTGAGCGGCATCGCCGACCTGGGTCAGGGTCTGGCTCAGATTGCCGCGCATGCGCTCCATCGATTGCAGCAAAAGGGCCGCTTCATCAGTGCCCTCACGGTTGATTGCGCTGGGACGCAGGTCGCCCGCAGCAATGGTTTCCGAGCTGTGCAGCGCCTGACTGATCGGCACTGCCTGACTTTTGGTCAGGCGCCAGGCGAGCAATACGGTCAGCAACACCGTCAGAAACATAACCCCCTGAGTGACGATCAGGGCGTTTTCATAGACCGACGTCGCTGCAGCGCTGGATTCGGCTTCGGAGTCATCATTGATCTTTTCCAGCTTGCCAAGGGCGGCTTCGATACTTTCCGCCATGGCCTTCATCTCGCCCCAGACGAGCGCCCTTCCGGCCTCTGCCTGATTCTCGTTGATCAGCGTATAGACCTTTTCGGCACGCTCGATGTAGCCCTGATAAGTGCTCTTCAGACCCTCTACGAGCGCGCGCTCTTCATCATCGGTGATCAGCGGGTCGTAGGCCTCTACGGCCTTTTGGAAACCGGCCTTCCTTTCAAGGAACTCGTTGTGAGCCTGAGCTACCTGCGCGAGATCATGCGTGGCAAGCATTTTGGCCACGGTGGTGCGGGTTTTCTCGACCGCCAGGGCAATATCGTCACCCAGCACAATCCCTGGAAGCGCGTCGTTTTCGATTTCAAGCGATTGCTCACGAATACCGTGCAATTGCTGAATGCTAAAAATACCAAGCCCGAACAGGGCAGCCTGCGGCTGCAAATTGTGGGATTTTGAAATCGGTTATCATAGCCGAAAT
>NZ_LJQT01000325.1:0-8907 GCF_001400515.1 Pseudomonas meliae
TGTCTACACCCTCTTAGGTCTCATGGTCGGTAAGGACGGTGCCTCGGGTGACGCTTCCATGGGGTTTCAGCTGGCGTGCAGCAACTGATTGAATGAGCCTCACCGGGTGCGGGGCTTTCTCGAGGGCAGAACCTCGTTAAACACCTCCGGCTTTCCATCCACCGCATTTGCGCAGATCATCTATCCATTCCCAACAAGAACGGACGTGTCATGAACTTACCTCTTCAGGGCATCAAGGTGGTGGAGCTGGGCCAGCTTATTGCCGGACCTTTTGCGGCGAAGATCCTTGCCGAGTTCGGTGCCGAGGTCATCAAGGTCGAGCCGCCGCTGACCGGTGATCCTTTGCGCAAATGGCGTTTGCTGCACAACGGCACCTCCGTATGGTGGGCGGTGCAGTCGCGCAACAAGCAGTCGGTGACCCTCGACCTGCGTCAACCAAAGGCGCAGGAGATGGCCCGCCAGCTGATCCGTGATGCAGATGTGCTGGTGGAGAATTTCCGCCCCGGTACGCTTGAGGGTTGGGGGCTCAGTTGGGAAGAGATACATGCCCTCAATCCGAAACTGATCATGCTGCGCCTCTCCGGCTATGGGCAGACCGGCCCGTACCGTGACAGGCCGGGTTTTGGCGTAATAGGCGAGGCGATGGGCGGTTTGCGTCATTTGTCGGGCGAGCCAGGGCGTACGCCGGTGCGTGTCGGTGTGTCGATCGGCGATTCACTTGCAGCGTTGCACGGCGTGATCGGCATTCTGCTGGCGCTTCGTCACCGAGAACAGAATGGCGGTGATGGGCAGCAGATAGATGTCGCGTTGTACGAGTCAGTGTTCAACGTGATGGAAAGCCTGATTCCCGAGTATTCGGTATTCAATACTGTCCGTGAGCCAGCAGGCAGCAGCATGCCAGGCATTGCACCGACCAACGCCTACCGCTGCAATGATGGCAAGTACGCGCTGATCGCAGGTAATGGCGACAGTATCTACCGCCGGTTGATGGAAAAAATCGGTCGAATGGATCTGGCCAATGACCCCGAGCTTGAGCACAACGACGGGCGGGTCAGGCATGTGGCACGCATTGATGCTGCCATTTCGACCTGGACCGCCGAGCGCTCGATGGACGAAGTTCTTGCTGCACTCAACGAGGCGCGTATCCCGGCAGGCAAGATCTACGACGCTGCCGATATCGCCGGCGACCCGCATTATCAGGCGCGTGACATGTTGTTGCAGAGCGCGCTGGATGACGGCACGCCCGTTACCCTCCCGGGGATTGTGCCTAAACTTCAAGGCACGCCGGGCCAGGTAAGAACGCCCGCGCCGACCCTGGGTCAGCACACCGACGCCGTTCTCGAAGCACATGGTATAGACGCAGCCACTCGCGCCGAATGGCGTCGGCTTGGCATCATTTGATCCGAAATGCGGCCTTTGCCGTAAACAGAACTCTATTCCAAACGGAGCTGATCCCGTGATTGATCATCTGGACCATCTTGTATTGACCACTGCTGATGTTGACGCCTGCAAGGATTTTTACGTACGTGTCATGGGTATGGCCCCTGAGCGCTTTCGCCAGGGCCGACTGGCGTTTCGCTTCGGCAATCAGAAAATCAATGTCCATGAGCGTGGTAAAGAGTTCGAGCCCAAGGCCCATCTGCCTGTGCCAGGTGCGCTGGACTTGTGTTTCATTGCCAGCATCCCGCTGGCTCAAGTCATCGCACACCTGCAGGAGCAGGACTGGCCTATCGTTGAAGGTCCGGTGGAGCGTACCGGCGCCACCGGGCCGATTCGTTCTGTGTATGTGCGCGATCCTGATCTGAACCTGATCGAAATTTCCGAATTGGCCTGATTCAGGTCGGCGACGGACTGATCCCTTCCGTGATCGCGGCAGGTCTGGCCTGACCGGTTTTCGGCAGGGGCAAAGGCTCGGGTTGTTTCGGCTCGTCCTCGCCATTCAGCGCCCGGTGCATCTTTTCGCTGTCCAGTGCGCCGACCCATTTGGCGATGGCCATGGTGCCGACGCCGTTGCCGATGGTATTGGTGATCGCCCGCGCTTCGGACATGAAACGGTCCACGCCCAGTAACAGCACCATGCCCGCGACAGGGATGGTGCCAAGTGACGCGAGGGTCGCGGCGAGAATGATGAAGCCTGAACCCGTGACACCCGCCGACCCCTTGGAGGTGAACATCAGCACCACCAGTACGATCAACTGGTCGGCCAGGGTCAGTGGCGTATTGGTCGCCTGGGCGATGAAGATCGCGGCAATTGTATAGTAGATCGCCTGTCCGTCCGGGTTGAAGGTCAGGCCGGATGGAATGATCATTCCTGCAACCGGTTTTGACACGCCGGCTTTCTCCATTTTCGAGATCATCTGTGGCAGCACCGATTCAGATGAACTGGTGCCCAGCACCGTGAACAGTTCTTCCTTGATGAAACGCAGAAATTTCCAGAGGCTGAACCCGCTGTAGCGGCATATCGGCCCGAGTACGAAGATCACGAACACTGCGCAGGTCAGGTAGACGCAGGCCATCAGTTTGCCCAGAGAAAACAGCGAACCGAAACCATATTTACCTATGGTGAAGGCAATTGCGCCGAATGCGCCGAGCGGTGCCAGGCGCATGACCATGTTGACGATTCTGAACATGCCCTGCATCAGGCTGTCCAGCGCATCGACAAAAGGTTTGGCGCGCGGACCTACCTGAGCCAGAGCGATCCCGAGCAGGATCGAGAACAGTAGGATTTGCAGAATATTGCCCTTGGCGAATGCGTCGATGATGGTGTCGGGAATGATGCCCATCAAAAAGTCCATGAACGACGAATGCTTCGCCGCGCTGGTGTAGGTGCTCAGGCTGGAAGAGTCCAGCGTTGCCACATCAATGTTCATCCCGGCACCGGGTTTGAATACATCCACCACGACCAGACCAATGACCAGCGCCAGGGTCGACACCACTTCAAAATAGATCAGTGCCCAAAACCCGACGCGGCCCAGCTCCTTCATGTTTTCCATGCGCGCGATGCCGGACACCACTGTCAGGAAAATCACTGGTGCGAGTAGCATCTTGATCAGCTTGATGAATGCATCGCCGATGGGTTTGAGCGCTGCGCCGGTTTCCGGTGCCACAACGCCAACGATGGCGCCTAGAATGACCGCGAGTAAAACCTGTACGTACAGTTTGCCTAGAATGCTTTTCATGACCGGGTCCTGAGTTTTTATTGTTGTCAGGAAATGCCCGGAGACTCGGCAGGCCGGTCTCCGTGGCGTTGTACCGCGATACGACGATGATCTGGCGAACGCGCCTCAGCGGTTGATCAGTTGCAGTACCGCGTCGGTGACCTGCCTGGTGGTGGCCGTGCCGCCGAGGTCCGGGGTATGCAGACCGCTTTCGGTGACCGCCTCGATGGCCGACATCAGGGTCTTGGCCGCTGCCGATTCACCCAGATGCTCAAGCATCATCGCAGCGGTCCAGAGCGTTGCAATCGGGTTGGCGACGCCTTTGCCGGTGATATCGAAGGCCGAGCCGTGAATCGGTTCGAACATCGACGGGAAGTTGCGGCCTGGGTTGAGGTTCGCGGTAGGGGCGATGCCCAGGCTGCCGGACAGGGCGGCAGCCAGATCGGAAAGGATGTCGGCGTGCAGGTTGGTGGCAACGATGACATCCAGCGACGATGGCTTGAGCACCATGCGCGTGGTCACGGCATCCACCAGCTCCTTGTCGATCCTGACGTCCGGGAAGTCCTTGGCCGCTTCGTAGAAAATCTCGTCCCACAACACCATGCCATGGCGCTGCGCGTTGGACTTGGTGACCATGGTCAGGTGCTTGCGCGGGCGAGTGCGCGCCAGTTCGAAAGCGAAGCGATGAATGCGCTCTACACCGGCCCGTGTGAACACCGAAACCTCGGTTGCGACTTCCTCTGGCAAACCACGATGCACGCGCCCGCCATTGCCGGAGTACTCGCCCTCGGAGTTTTCGCGAACGACGACCCAGTCGATCTCGTGGCCGTTGTGCAGCGGGCTCTTTACGCCAGGCAGAACGCGCGCTGGACGTACGTTGGCGTATTGGTCAAAGCCCTGGCAGATCGGCAGGCGCAAACCCCACAGGGAAATATGGTCGGGTACATTCAAGGCACCCACTGCGCCGAAGAAAATCGCATCGAATGTCTTGAGTTCGGCCAGACCGCCTTCAGGAATGTAGTGGCCGTTCTTCAGGTAGTTATCCGAATTCCAGTCAAAGTGTTTGAAGGTCAGGTCGAAGCCGGATTTTTTCGACAGCGCCTGCAGGACTTCAACACCTGCGGCGATCACTTCCACGCCAATGCCGTCGCCGGGTACTGCTGCAATGTTGTAACTGCTCATGGTCCACTCCACTGTCCGGTGCTTTTTGTTGTGCCTGCGAACGCTCTGTTCGACAGGGTGTGGAAGGAGTATATGTAGTGAACCGGAACGTATGAGTTACTCGAAATCACTACATAATTAACTTTGAGTTACCAATGAATCAGACACAGGACCTGTCGTTTTTTCATCTGTTGGCTCAGCAGGGCAGTCTTGCCGCGACAGCCCGCGAACTGGGCGTGACGCCGCCTGCCATCAGCAAACGCTTGAGCCTTCTGGAAGCGCGGCTCGGCACACGCCTGGTGAATCGCACCACGCGGTCCATGAGTCTGACTGCCGAGGGCGAGTTGTATTTCAGCCATGCGGCGCGGATTCTGACCCAGATCGATGAAGTCGAGCAGTTGATCACCAGCAGTTCTGCCAGCCCCAAAGGGCTCATCAGGGTCAACGCTTCACTGGGTTTCGGTCGCCGCCATATAGGCCCGGCACTGGCGGCTTTTTTTGCCCGTTACCCCGAGGTTCAGATCCAGCTGGAAATCAGTGACCATCCACTGGATTTGGCCACCCATGGTTTTGATCTGGGCATTCGTTTCGGCAGCCTTCCGGACGCGGCCTTTCATGCGCGCAAGATCGCATCCAATCGGCGTCTGCTCTGCGCATCACCGCTGTATCTGGAAAAGCACGGTACGCCGACACGTCTGGCGGAACTGCAGCACCACAATTGTATTTTTCTGCGTCAGAACGAAACACCCTACAGGGTGTGGAGCTTCAGCAACGGGGGGCGTACGCAGAACGTCAAGGTACATGGCGCATTGGGCTGCAACGACGGTGAGGTCGCGCTGAACTGGGCGCTGGAAGGGTTCGGCATTTTGCTGCGCGCCGAATGGGACATTGCCCGGTACGTGCGCAGTGGCCGTCTGCGTCTGGTGCTTGAAGACCAGACACCCACTCGGGCGGACGTCTACGCGGTCTATCCGCAGCAGTTGCATTTGTCCGCCAGGGTGCGTTGTCTGATCGATTTTCTGGTGGAGCGTTTTGCCAGTCTGGATCAGGTTGTCCCGCTGCAAGACCCGCATTGAGCTCTGGACGTCAGCAGCCCTTCGAAGCAGCTCCGTCCTTTGGTACGAATGCAGCCTTGTCGCCTGGTTTGGTAATGACGTAAGCGCGTCGCCACGGCTGGTCGTCTATCAGTTTCCAGCGATGGCCAGGGCCGGTGGTGTCCTGTGCCAATAATATTTCCCCTGGGCGCAGTACGAAATTCTCTCCACCCGTGGTGGAAAATTCGAGCGTGCCTGAAAGGGTGATCACGTATTGCTCTTCCGGTGCGGCGTGCCAGTCATATTGCGAGTGCGCCGGGGTTTCCTTGAAGTGCAGGGCGTTGACATAGGTCATTGCCTTTTGATCAATCGAGCCTTCGATGACGTGTGACAGATTGTCGGGGCCTGTGCACAGCCTGTATGCCTTGATGCCCTCGGTTACAACAATAGGAATAGGTGGCTTCTTGGTCGCGTAGGCTGAGCTGACCGGTAACATGACTGCTGCGGTGATGGCTGCAAGGCCTGCCAACTGGCAAGCCGTCGAGCGCATCAGGCGAAAACGATTGTTCGATTGCATAAAACGTTCCTGAGCACGACAAACTGCATAAGCCCTGATCGCCAGTCGTGGTGATCGAAACAGGGGCTGGGCAGATTTGCCCACGCAGCGGATCGAACCACATCCGTTAACGGTTAAAAATTATCTTTAGTTTCATGTTGCCGGGTGCTGCGGCGTCTACCTGTTGTCATATTCATCTATGTCACCCGCCACCCTGAGTTTCCTTACGCTAATGACTCAATCAGTCAGGCTTTCAAGGAGCCTCGGATGCACCCCAGAAAAAGAATTGAAAAACGGTCCGTTGACCATCATCCCGGCATGCCAGCGTTTAGCGTGCCTTTCGATCATCCTGATGATGCGGCGCGCTATGCCCATGAGCGGATCGGCAATCGGCGTGACCGTGAATACGGCGGCTTTATTCTGGTTCGCAAGGATGGCAAGTACGTTGCGACCGAACCCATGAACGGCAGCCGGTTCAGCTTTGACCCCAACGAAGTCTTTCCGCGCAACGATGAGGAGGGGTATGTGCTCTACCCGCAAGGGTATGACGACTATGCGATTTACCATTCTCACCCGTCACTTCAGGCCGGGCTTGAAGAATGGCCGGAGCGTGAAAAGGTTACTTACCCGAACAGTTTTTCAGCGGGCGACATCTATGCAGCGATCGATGACCAGGAGGTTTGTCCGGCGACTTATCTTTCCGGACCTGACGGCTCCTTGATCAAATACACGCTGTCCCGTTCTGCCGCCGAAGACACGCTGTTCGCGCGCGTAGCCGGACCGCCAGGCATGCCGCACCTGAGTGAACTCAGTCAGATCCACAAGGCGCTGCAGAACCTCACCATGCTGCCCAGTGATGTGGTCCGGTTGCTGGCAGGTGCCGGGGATCTGGAAGTGATAGTGCCCAGTCGTCTGTGGGGACGGGTCGGGAAAGTGTCTACAGACTGGCGCCCTTATCCGGACGATGCCGCCACTCGCACGCCTCCTGTGACATCGCCTGCAAGCTGCGCCGTGCAATGGCCACCCAGGCCTCTGAGCCTCAGCGTGCCGTTTACCCGTGCTGATGAAGCTGCACGTTACGCGCACGGCCGGATCGGTACTCGCATTCATTCGCAGATCATCGGTTTCCTACTGTTCAACCCGGTAACGCGCGCTTACCTGATCGCCGAGCCGATCCTTGAAGATGGCGCTCCGGTCTACGCACCCTGTTCGGCGTTTCACCCCGATGCTTACTACCGGCCTGCATTACCTGATGGCTATCGTGTTGACGGCATGTATTTTTCATCTGCCAACCTCGTAGCTGAGGGCGGGCGTGAAGTAGTGAGTGATTTCTTTGACCCGGACGATCTGCATCGCATGTTCAGTTATCGTTACAAGCCTGCACAGCGACCCAAAGGCTCGCCAATTCGTTACGGCTTCGAGATGTCGGCAGTTTATTTCTCGGCAGCCGATGGTGCGCTGCTCGCGTACACACCCAGCCGGTCCGACGAGGAGCTTCGGCTTTTACGAAGCGTATCGCGCGTGTACTCGGGGGCTGAGTCCATCCAGGCGCAACTCGCCGCAGGTACGATCAATGTGCAGGACTTTGTTCGCGCAGTGGCACGAGCCGGGCACCTGCGCGTGCTGCAGACCAGTAAGCGCTGGCCTCATGCCGGGGTGGTCAGCCCCGTGTCATGAGCCCTTCGCTGCAAACCCGCGTGTTTCCCATGCGAATCACAAACTGAACTGCAACTGAACAATCCAGTGCCGCGCCGGGAAAACCTTTGGATACCTGAACTTATCGGCGTTTTCTCCCTCTCATGCCGGTAGCCATTGATCGCGGCGGCCTGATAAGCTCGCGGCTTTACTCGTTTGCCCTTTTGGCGCATGAACAAGGAATTAGCATGAAACAGCATCGGTTGGCAGCGGCGATTGCCCTGGTCGGTCTGGTACTCGCAGGTTGTGACAAGCAAGCCAGCACCGTAGAGCTGAAAACTCCGGCACAAAAAGCGTCTTATGGCATCGGTCTGAACATGGGCAAAAGCCTGGCTCAGGAAGGTATGGATGATCTGGATTCCAAGGCTGTGGCCTTGGGTATCGAAGACGCAGTCGGCAAGAAAGATCAGAAACTCAAAGACGAAGAGCTGGTTGAAGCCTTCTCGGCCCTGCAGAAGCGCTCCGAGGAGCGTCTGGCCAAGATGAGCGAAGAGGCTTCGGCCGCTGGCAAGAAATTCCTCGAAGAGAACGGCAAAAAGGATGGCGTGGTCACCACTGCTTCCGGCTTGCAGTATCAAATCATCAAGAAAGCGGATGGCGCTCAGCCTAAGCCTACCGATGTTGTGACTGTTCACTACGAAGGCAAACTGATTGACGGCAAGGTCTTCGACAGTTCCGTTGAACGCGGCAGCCCGATTGACCTGCCTGTAGGCGGCGTTATCCCGGGTTGGGTCGAAGGTCTGCAACTGATGCACGTAGGCGAGAAGATCAAACTCTTCATCCCTAGTGATCTGGCTTACGGCGCGCAGAGCCCGAGCCCGGCGATCCCGGCAAATTCGGTACTGGTCTTTGACCTTGAGTTGCTTGGCATCAAAGACCCGGCAGCTGCTCCGACAGCTGGTGCTGATGTTGACGAAGAAGAAGAGGCAGCTCCTGCCGCTTCGGCTCCGGCCAAGAAGTAACGCACTACCTGGCTACAGAAAACGCCCTGTCTCANNTTCTCGACAGGGCGTTTTTGTGTCCGGCTTATTTCCCGAACGCTTGGCCATTCGGGCAGTCCCACTATCATGGAAGCGCGCAGTAGCATTGTCCGACAGTCCGGCAAGGTAACGGCACTCGCTTGAGCGAGGGGGCGGTTTCACACCTTTGTAGCTTTTTTGTGAGTAAAAAACGCCCGATTTGACTGTGGTCCCCCGATAACGGGGAGTTCAGGCATGAAAAAAGCCACTGTTCACAAGGTTATCCACAATTATTGTGGATAACCTTGTGGTACCGGCCAGGCAGGTTTGAACCGCCCCGGGTT
>NZ_LJQT01000074.1:0-22472 GCF_001400515.1 Pseudomonas meliae
TAAAAGGACGACCGAAGTCGTCCTTTTTGTGGTCAAGCAGAACTTAGTTCTGTTTTTCCATTTGCGCGCGCAGCAGGTCACCAATGGTGGTAGGACCAGTGCTTTCAGCGACTTCAGGCTTGCTACGCAGGCTCTGAATAGCTTCTTTCTCGTCTTCAACGTCTTTCGACTTGATGGACAAGCTGATTACGCGGCTCTTGCGGTCAACGCTGATGATCTTGGCTTCGATCTCTTCGCCTTCTTTCAGAACGTTACGCGCGTCTTCAACGCGGTCACGGCTGATTTCGGAGGCTTTGAGGGTCGCTTCGATGTCGTCGGCCAGGGTGATGATGGCGCCTTTGGCGTCAACTTCTTTAACGATACCGCGAACGATAGCGCCCTTGTCATTGACAGTGACGTACTCGGAGAACGGATCGCTTTCCAGCTGCTTGATACCCAGCGAGATGCGCTCACGCTCAGGATCAACAGACAGGATCACGGTGTCGAGCTCGTCGCCCTTCTTGAAGCGACGTACAGCTTCTTCGCCCACTTCGTTCCAGGAGATATCGGACAGGTGAACCAGGCCGTCGATGCCGCCGTCCAGACCAATGAAGATACCGAAATCGGTGATCGACTTGATGGTGCCGGAGATTTTATCGCCCTTGTTGAACTGGCCAGAGAAATCTTCCCATGGGTTGGATTTGCACTGTTTGATGCCGAGGGAGATACGACGACGCTCTTCGTCGATGTCCAGAACCATGACTTCCACTTCGTCGCCAACCTGAACGACTTTCGAAGGGTGGATGTTCTTGTTGGTCCAGTCCATTTCGGAAACGTGTACCAGGCCTTCCACGCCTTCTTCCAGCTCTGCGAAGCAGCCGTAGTCGGTCAGGTTGGTAACACGCGCGGTAACGCGGGTGCTTTCCGGGTAGCGAGCCTTGATAGCAACCCATGGATCTTCACCCAGTTGCTTCAGACCCAGGGAAACACGATTGCGCTCGCGATCGTACTTCAGGACCTTTACATCGATCTCATCGCCAACGTTGACGATTTCCGATGGATGCTTGATGCGCTTCCAGGCCATGTCGGTGATGTGCAGCAGGCCATCGACGCCACCCAGATCGACGAATGCGCCGTAATCGGTGAGGTTCTTGACGATACCCTTGACCTGTTGGCCTTCCTGCAGGGACTCGAGCAGAGCTTCGCGCTCGGCACTGTTCTCGGCTTCCAGGACACTGCGACGGGAAACGACAACGTTGTTGCGCTTCTGGTCCAGCTTGATGACCTTGAACTCGAGCTCTTTGCCTTCCAGGTGAGTCGTGTCACGCACAGGGCGGACGTCAACCAGAGAACCAGGCAGGAACGCACGGATGCCGTTAACGTCGACAGTGAAGCCGCCTTTAACCTTACCGTTGATAACGCCCTTGACCACTTCTTCAGCTGCGAAAGCCGCTTCCAGAACGATCCAGCACTCGGCACGCTTGGCTTTTTCGCGGGACAGCTTGGTTTCGCCAAAGCCATCTTCGACCGCGTCCAGCGCAACGTGAACTTCATCGCCGATCTTGATGGTCAGCTCGCCAGCGTCGTTGTGGAACTGTTCCAGCGGGATGAGGCCTTCAGATTTCAGACCGGCGTGAACCGTAACCCAACCTGCCTGGTAGTCGATATCCACGATGATAGCGGTGATGATCGAACCAGCCTGAAGGTTGAGGGTCTTTAGGCTTTCTTCAAAAAGTTCTGCAAAGCTTTCGCTCATTTTAATTCCTGTTGATCAAGGGCGAAGAATACGCCCATCTGCCACGCTCCAGACAACGTGGGTTTCGTTCAAGTAAAAGAAAGCCTGCGGGACTATGACTGGTCTCCTACACGCTTCTTCGTCATCCGGCGATACCGCGAAGCGCGATTTCGCTCAGAATGCGTTCCAGCACCTGCTCGATGGACAATTCAGTGGAATCCAGCTGTATGGCGTCGTGCGCCGGCTTCAGCGGGGCTACCGCTCGCTGGGTGTCACGCTCGTCGCGTGCACATATCTCATCTAGCAGACTCGACAGACTAACATCATCGCCCTTGGCCTTCAACTGCAAGTAACGCCTGCGCGCACGCTCCTCGGCACTGGCAGTGAGGAATATCTTCAGTGGTGCATCCGGGAACACCACGGTGCCCATGTCGCGACCATCTGCAACAAGGCCCGGCTCCTCCTGAAAAGCGCGCTGGCGCAACAGCAAGGCGTCGCGCACCGCCGGCAGCGAAGCCACCTGCGACGCGCCGCTGCCTACCTGCTCGTTGCGAATGGCGTGGGTGACATCCTCGCCTTCCAGAATGATGCGCTGCCCCTGCCCTGCCGCAGTCGCTTCGAACTGCACATCCAAATGAGCGGCCAGAAGCTTGAACGCCTCTTCATTGGTCAGGTCGACGCCATGATTACGCGCGGCAAAAGCCAGAAGACGATACAGCGCACCGGAATCAAGCAGGCACCAGCCGAGTTTTCTGGCCAGCAACCCGGCTACAGTGCCCTTTCCGGAACCGCTGGGTCCGTCGATGGTGATAACGGGAGCTTTGATTTTCACTTTTTGTCCTCTTGCGCTACACGCATGCCAACCTGAGCGCACAGCGCCAGAAAATGGGGAAACGATGCGGCGGCATCCGCGCACGCTTGAATACGGATGGGCGCCGAAGCCCTCAACGATGCAACGCGAAACGCCATGACGATACGCTGATCGCTGCGAGCATCAACCTCGCCGCCACCTGGCACACCGCCTTCGATAATAATGCCATCCAGCACAGGCTCGGCCTCGATACCCAGAGCCAGCAGACCATCGGCCATCAGCCTGACGCACTCTGACTCGTCGGCTTGCAGCGCCTGTGCGCCGCGCAGAATGGTACGCCCTTCTGCACACGCTGCGGCAACAAGCAGCACCGGAAATGTATTGATCGCCAATGGCACCAGCGCTTCAGGAATATCAGCCCCTTTCAGCCGGGCGGAGCGGACATGCAGGTCTGCGAGCGTCCCGCTCGCCAGTTTGCGGACATTTTGCAGCACGATGTCGCCGCCCATCAGGCGCAGGATATCGATCGCCCCCTCACAAGGGGAACTGACCGGAACGTCCTCGAGCAGCAAGTCGCACCCTTCGCTGATCGACGTTGCCACCATGAACAGCACCGCAGACATGACATCCACCGGCCCTTTGATGTGGTGGCTCACGCCATCCGCAGGCCCGCCGCGAACCTCACGATGGTCGCCAGACGCTGTATCGACCCGGGCACGACTGGCCAGAATTCTGCCGAAGTGCTCCCTGGCTGCGCGAGCGCGGGTGAACACATCCTTCAGTTGTGCGCCATCGCCAGCGTCTACCGCATCGCGCAAGGCATCGAGATCCGTACGAAAGCTGTCCAGCGTGCGCAGTACTGCTTGCCGATTGGCCATGAAGATGTCGTGCCACATGGTCGGATCGCTGCCTGCGATACGCGTGAAATCACGGAAACCGCCAGCGGCATACCTGAATATGTCCAGGTTTTCATTACGCTTGGCCAGTGAGTCGACCAGACCGAATGCCAGCAAATGCGGCAGATGGCTGGTTGCAGCCAACACCTCATCGTGACGCTCGACCTGCATATGCTCGACATCGGCGCCCAAGGCAGACCACAACCGGTCGACAATCGCCACCGCTTGAGGATCGGTCTCAGCCAGCGGAGTCAGAATGACTTTATGACGCCTGAACAGCGCCGCGTTGGATGCTTCAACGCCGCTCTGCTCGGACCCGGCAATCGGATGCCCGGGCACAAAACGTGTCGGCATATGGCCGAATGCCTGGCGCGCAGCGCTGACCACATTGCCTTTGGCACTGCCGACATCGGTGAGAATTGCGTTACCCAGATCCAGCGGCGCAAGCAGCGCGAGGAGCTTTTCCATAGCCAGAATCGGCACCGCCAACTGAATCACGTCGGCACCATGACAGGCCACGGCAAGATCGGCCTCACAGCGATCCACTACCCCCAGTTCGACAGCCAGCTTTCGCGACTGCGGATCAAGATCGACGCCGACGACTTCGCGACACAGGCCGCTTTCGCGCACGCCCTTGGCAAAGGAGCCGCCGATCAGCCCAAGCCCCACGACCACCAGACGACCGATCAACGACCGGGCCGGTTGTTCCGAAATTACATCAACCACGCGAACACACCTGACAGCCCGACAAGACAACAAACAAACGGATCATGCACAACGCCCTCAAAGAACCGCTTTCGGGTAGGAACCCAGCACCTTCAAGGCAACGGCTTCACTGCTGATTTTTTCCAGCACGGCCTTGACCAGCGGGTCCTGGTGATGGCCGACAAAGTCGATGAAAAACACGTAAGTCCACTTGCCACTGCGCGACGGGCGGGTTTCGATGCGTGTCAGGTCCAGACCGCTCTCGTGGAACGGCACCAGCAGCTCGTGCAGCGCACCCGGCTTATTGCTCATCGACACAATGATTGAGGTCTTGTCATCGCCGGTCGGCGGGACTTCCTGGTTGCCGATGATGAGGAAGCGCGTGGAGTTGTCCGGGCGATCTTCGATCTTTTCCGCAAGACGCGTCAGACCATACAGGCCTGCCGCCATATCGCCAGCGATAGCCGCCGAATTCCACTCGCCCTTGACCCGCTTGGCGGCTTCGGCGTTGCTGGCAACGGCCACACGTTCGACATTCGGGTAATGAGCATCGAGCCATTTGCGGCACTGGGCCAGCGACTGAGCGTGGGAATAGATGCGCGTGATGCTTTGCGTCTTGGTGCTTTCGCCCACCAGCAAATGGTGGTGGATACGCAGCTCGACTTCGCCACAGATGACCATGTCGTGTTCAAGAAAGCTGTCGAGCGTGTGGTTGACCGCGCCTTCGGTGGAGTTTTCCACCGGGACCACGCCAAAATTCACGGCACCGGCAACCACTTCACGAAACACTTCGTCAATCGCAGCCATCGGCAGACTGATGACTGCATGCCCGAAATGCTTCATCGCGGCGGCCTGGGTAAACGTACCCTCAGGGCCGAGATAGGCGACCTTGAGCGGCTGTTCAAGCGCGAGGCAGGAAGACATGATTTCGCGGAACAGCCGCGCCATCTCTTCGTTGCTCAACGGACCACGATTGCGTTCCATGACTCGCCGAAGCACTGCAGCTTCGCGCTCCGGGCGATAGAACACAGGCACTTCGCCTTCAGCCAGCGAGGACATCTTGACCCTGGCCACTTCCTGGGCACAGCGGGCACGCTCGCTGATCAGCTCCAGAACTTTCTCATCGAGGCTGTCGATACGGACGCGAAGCGCCTTGAGTTCTTGCTCGGACATCAGCCGTGCTCCTTCTCGAAGTCTTTCATGTAGGCCACCAACGCGTTGATAGCGTTGATATCGATTGCGTTGTAGATGGATGCACGCATGCCGCCCACCGAGCGATGGCCCTTGAGGTTGAGCAGACCGTTTGCATCGGCACCGGCCAGGAACGGCTTGTCGAGACGATCGTCAGCCAGACGGAACGGCACGTTCATCCACGAACGATCGGGCTTGTTGATCGGGTTGCTGTACAGCTCGCTGGCGTCGATAAGGTCATACAGCGTGCGCTGTTTGATTTCGTTGCGCTTGCCGATTGCCTCGACACCGCCCTGCTCCTTGAGCCATTCGAAGACCAGCCCCGACAGGTACCAGGCGAGAGTCGGCGGCGTGTTGTACATCGAGCCATTGTCGGCAGCGACTTTGTAGTCGAGCATGGTCGGGCACAGCGAACGTGCGCGGCCCAGCAGGTCTTCACGAATGATCACCACCACGATGCCGCTGGGGCCGATGTTCTTCTGGGCGCCAGCGTAGATCATGCCGAAACGCGAGATGTCCACCGGGCGCGAGAGGATGTCCGAAGACATGTCGGCAACCAGCGGCACGTCGCCGGTTTCGGGAATCCAGTTGAATTCCAGACCACCAATGGTTTCGTTTGGCGCGTAGTGAACGTAGGCAGCATCCTTGGACAGCTTCCATTCGTTCTGACCGGGAATGGCAAAGTAGTCGTAAGGCTTGGCGCTGGCGGCTACGTTGACCGTGCCATAGCGCGATGCCTCGTCGATAGCCTTCTGCGACCAGATGCCGGTATCGATGTAGTCGGCCTTTCCGTTTTCCGGCAGCAGGTTCAGCGCAATCTGCGCGAACTGCTGGCTCGCGCCGCCTTGCAGGAACAGCACTTTGTAATTGGAGGGGATGGACAGCAGATCGCGCAGATCCTGCTCGGCCTTGGTGGCAATGGAGACGAACTCGTCACTGCGGTGGCTCATTTCCATGACGGAAAGGCCTTTGCCGTGCCAGTCGAGGAGTTCCGCCTGGGCACGCAGCAGAACAGCTTCAGGAAGCGCAGCAGGACCTGCGCAGAAGTTAAAGGCTCGCTTGCTCATATCCACTCTCGTCAAATACGTTGGGTCTGTACGCGCTTGTTTCTGGTTGCTTGCCACGAGCAGACAGACGCCGCAGCGACTGGCAGCTCCTTGCTGAAATTCTGATCCGGCTGCAGGGCTGGCCGAATGCCGCAAGGGCTGGACTTGCCTGGAATGCACATGCACTCACAGACGAGCCAGCCCTTACCTGATTTACGTTACAGCTTAGTTCTGCGGTTCGTCTTCATCTGGCGCAGCGTCCGCTTGCAGGTCTTCACCGGCATCGTCCACTTCCACTTCAGCGGCATCGACGATCACGCCGTCAATAACCTCTTCACCTTCAAGCTCTTCGCCTTCGACTTCCGACGGCTCCTGAACACGCTCCAGACCGACCAGTTTCTCGTCGCTGGCCAGCTTGATCAGGGTCACGCCCTGAGTGTTACGGCCCAGACTGGACACTTCGCCCACCCGGGTACGCACCAGCGTGCCCTGATCGGAAATCAGCATGATTTCTTCGCCATCAAGCACCTGAACTGCGCCAACCAGACGGCCGTTACGCTCATTGCTGACCATGGCGATGACACCCTGACCACCACGCTTGTACTCGGGGAACTCGGAAATGGCCGTACGCTTGCCGTAGCCGCGCTCGGAAGCGGTGAGGATCTGGCTGCCTTCTTCCGGGATCAGCATCGAAATGAGCTTTTGCCCTTCTGGCAGACGCATGCCACGCACGCCACGAGCGGTACGCCCCATGGCGCGCACATCGGATTCCTTGAAGCGGGTCACTTTGCCGCCATCGGAGAACAGCATGATTTCCTGTTCGCCATCGGTAATGGCAGCGGAGATCAGGATGTCGCCCTCGTCCAGCTCAAGGGCAATGAGGCCCGAGCTGCGTTGACGGCTGAATGCAACCAGCGGGGTCTTCTTGACGGTACCGTTGGCGGTGGACATGAAGATGAACGGAGCCTTCTTCTTGTCGGCGGCCTTGATACGGACCTTGCGCTCTTCTTCGGTCTCGCTGCTGTTTTCCGCGTCGTCCAGCTCGCCCTCAAGGGCTTCGCCTTCTTCGTCGGCACGCTTGCGCATGGCTTCGAGGTCAACCGGCAGCATGGTGGTGATGTATTCGCCGTCGCTCAGCGGCAACAGGTTGACCAACGGACGACCACGGGCAGCGCGGGACGCTTCCGGGATCTCATAGGTCTTGAGCCAGTACACCTTGCCCTTGCTGGAGAACATCAGCAGCGTGGTGTGGCTGTTGGCGACCAGCAGGTGAGCAATGTAATCCTCATCCTTGATGCCGGTGGCCGACTTGCCCTTGCCGCCACGACGCTGAGCCTGATAGACCGCCAATGGCTGGGTCTTGGCATAGCCGCCATGGGAGATGGTGACCACACGCTCTTCTTCGGTGATCAGGTCACCCAGGGTCAGGTCCAGACGTGCATCGAGAATCTCGGTACGACGGGCATCGCCGTACTCGGAGCGGATCACTTCCAGCTCTTCGCGGATCACTTCCATCAGGCGCGTTGCGCTGTTGAGGATGCGGATCAGCTCGCCGATCTGGTTAAGGATTTCCTGGTACTCGCCCAGCAGCTTCTCGTGTTCCAGACCGGTCAGGCGATGCAGACGCAGTTCCAGAATGGCCTGAGCCTGTTCCGGTGACAGGAAATACTTGCCTTCACGCAGACCGTATTGCGGGTCCAGGTTCTCAGGGCGGCACGAATCGGCACCTGCACGCTCGACCATTTCGACCACTGCGCTTGATTCCCAAGGCGTCTTGATCAACGCTTCCTTGGCTTCTGCAGGTGTCGGAGAGGCCTTGATGAGGGCGATGACCGGGTCGATGTTGGACAACGCAACAGCCTGACCTTCAAGGATATGGCCACGCTCACGCGCCTTGCGCAGCTCGAATACGGTACGGCGGGTAACCACTTCGCGACGGTGACGAACAAAGGCTTCCAGCAGGTCCTTGAGGTTCAGGATGCGTGGACGGCCGTCAATCAGGGCAACGATGTTGATACCGAAAACGCTTTGCAGCTGGGTTTGGGCATAAAGGTTGTTGAGAACAACCTCTGGCACTTCGCCACGACGCAGCTCGATGACCACGCGCATACCGTCCTTGTCGGACTCGTCGCGCAGCTCGGTAATGCCTTCGAGTTTCTTTTCCTTGACCAGCTCGGCGATCTTCTCGATCAGACGTGCCTTGTTCAGCTGGTAAGGCAGCTCGGTGATGACGATCTGCTGACGTCCGCCGACCTTGTCGATGTCTTCGACGATGGAGCGGGCACGCATGTAAATGCGTCCACGACCCGTGCGATAGGCTTCGATGATACCCGCACGGCCGTTGATGATCGCCGCTGTCGGGAAATCCGGGCCGGGGATGTACTGCATCAGTTCGTCGACCGTCAACTCTGGGTTGTCGATCAGTGCCAGGCAACCATCGATGACTTCACCGAGGTTGTGCGGCGGAATGTTGGTCGCCATGCCCACGGCGATACCGCTGGAACCGTTGACCAGCAGGTTGGGAATACGGGTCGGCATGACCGCGGGGATCATTTCGGTGCTGTCGTAGTTCGGCACCCAGCCCACGGTTTCCTTGTGCAGGTCGGCCAGCAGCTCGTGCGCCAGCTTGGTCATGCGCACTTCGGTGTATCGCATGGCCGCAGCGTTGTCGCCATCGACCGAACCGAAGTTGCCCTGACCGTCTACCAGCAGGTAGCGCAGCGAGAATGGCTGAGCCATACGAACGATGGTGTCGTACACGGCCGTATCGCCGTGCGGGTGATACTTACCGATCACGTCACCAACCACACGGGCGGATTTCTTGTACGGCTTGTTCCAGTCGTTACCCAGCTCGCTCATTGCGAACAACACGCGCCGGTGCACGGGCTTCAAGCCGTCGCGCGCATCGGGCAGTGCTCGACCGACGATTACGCTCATCGCGTAGTCGAGGTAGGACTGCTTCAGCTCGTCTTCGATATTGACCGGGAGGATTTCTTTGGCCAGTTCGCCCATGAGAAGCCTGATTCCTTTTTCTGGTGAAACCTCGCAAACCCATTCGGGGTATACGAAGCTCGCCGCTGCCAGCATGTGCAGGGCAGCGACTTACGACAAATCAACGAGTTATGCCATGAATCTACGCAGCGTGGGCGACTACAATCAGTGTCCCCGATAACCGCCGGATATTACCACAATCGCCGAGGCGCTCACATCCTTTGCAGGCGCTGAAAACGAGCCACCGGCGTGCAAGACGCCTGAGAAACGCTTACAGGCCCGCCCAGCCGCATTGCACAGCGGCAACGGCTCGAGCCCGACCGCATCAGTGAAGGTGTTTACGGCTCATCAATTGCGCTATCCGGGCGGTATCGGGACGCTCGACAATGCCCTTCTCGGTCACAATCGCATCGATCAGGTCTGCCGGTGTCACATCGAACACCGGATTGAAGGCCTCGACCTGTGCACCGACCCGCTGACCGCCCACTTCAAGCAGCTCACGGCCGTCGCGCTCTTCAATGATGATGTCGTCGCCGCTGGCCATCTCCATATCGATGGTCGAACTCGGTGCCACCACCATGAAGCGCACCCCGTGGTGCATCGCGGCTACGGCAAGCTGATAGGTGCCGATCTTGTTCGCAACATCGCCATTGGCGGTGATGCGATCAGCCCCGACGATGACCCAGGTAATGCCCTTGGTACGCATCAGGTGCGCAGCGGCGGAGTCTGCATTCAGGGTGACCGGGATGCCTTCATTGGCCAGCTCCCAGGCGGTAAGCCGCGAACCCTGCAGCCAGGGCCGGGTTTCATCGGCATAGACCCGCTCGATCATGCCTTCCAGATGCGCTGCGCGGATCACGCCCAGCGCAGTCCCGAAACCACCGGTGGCCAGCGCTCCGGTATTGCAGTGGGTGAGCACCGTCTGCAAGTTGCCTTGATGCCTGCGGATCAGGTCGGCGCCTAATTGCGCCATGGTCAGATTGGCCTCGCGATCACTCAAGTGAATCGCCACGGCTTCTGCCTCAAGGGCCACGAGCGGATCGTCACCGTCCTTCACACGCATCAGACGATCACGCATCCGGTTCAGCGCCCAGAACAGGTTCACGGCGGTCGGGCGTGAGTCGGCCAGCAACTGCATGTCTTCTTCCAGCGCCGGATACCAGTCCTCGCCTTCGGCAATGCGCGCACGTGCGCCCAGCACCGCACCGTAGGCGGCACTGATACCGATAGCCGGTGCCCCGCGCACGACCATCGTGCGAATCGCCTCGGCGACTCCCTCGGCGGTGGTATAGCGGTGCCAGACTTCCTCGAACGGCAGTACCCGCTGGTCCAGCAGGTACAGAGCGTCGTCTCGCCAATCGATGGCCTTAACTTTCTCTGCAGCCAACAGTCGATCGCGCATCGCCAACTCCATCTTGAACATCCGAAACCCAGCATCAAAAGCCGCTGATTATAGCGAGCCGCCTGCGAAGACGCTCGGGTATACTTCGCCATCAACGTAATAAACGATGGAAACCTTCTCATGCCGAACGCTACAGCACCGCTCGACCTTTTGCTCCTGCCCGCCTGGCTGGTGCCGGTCGAGCCCGCAGGCGTGGTGCTCAAGGACCACGGTATCGGCGTGCGCGACGGCTGTATCGTCTATATAGGGCCGCGGGCCGAGGCATTGAGGCAAAACGCAGTGCAGGTGCAGGAGCTTCCCGGCATGCTGCTCAGCCCAGGCCTGATCAACGCCCACGGTCATGCAGCCATGACACTGTTTCGCGGGCTGGCCGATGACCTGCCACTGATGACCTGGCTGCAGGACCATATCTGGCCCGCCGAAGGCAAATGGGTCAACGAAGACTTCGTTCGCGATGGCACCGACCTGGCCATCGCCGAGCAGCTCAAGGGCGGCATCACCTGCTTCTCGGACATGTATTTCTACCCCAAGGTGGCTGCCGAGCGCGTCCACGCCAGCGGCATGCGCGCGCAGATCACCGTTCCGGTACTGGATTTCCCGATTCCGGGGGCTCACACAACGGATGAAGCACTGCACAACGGTATCGAGCTATTCAACGACCTCGCCCATCATCCACGCATCAAGATCGCCTTTGGCCCGCATGCGCCCTACACAGTGGGCGACGAAAACCTGGAGAAGGTCCGGGTTATCGCCGATGAACTGGACGCCATGATCCAGATGCACGTCCACGAGACCGCATTCGAAGTCGAACAGGCTGTCGAACAGCACCAGGAGCGCCCTCTCGCCCGCTTGAATCGCCTGGGCATGCTCGGCCCGCGCTTCCAGGCCGTGCACATGACGCAGATCAACGACGACGATCTGGCCCTGCTGGTGGAAAGCAATACCAACGTCATTCATTGCCCAGAATCCAATCTCAAGCTGGCCAGCGGTTTCTGCCCGGTCGAACGGCTGTGGCAGGCCGGAGTGAATGTTGCGGTGGGCACTGACGGTGCCGCCAGCAACAATGACCTGGACCTGCTCGGCGAAACCCGCACCGCCGCCTTGCTGGCCAAGGCTGTTGCCGGTTCGGCCACAGCACTGGATGCACACCGTGCGCTGCGCATGGCGACGCTGAATGGCGCTCGCGCCCTGGGTATTCAGGCCGAGACCGGCTCGCTGGAGATCGGCAAGGCGGCAGACATGGTCGCTTTCGACCTGTCGGGCCTGGCCCAGCAACCGATCTACGACCCGGTGTCGCAGCTTATATATGCCACTGGCCGCGATTGCGTAAGCCATGTCTGGGTGGCCGGCAAGCAATTGCTCGACGCTCGCCGGCTGACTCGCATGGATGAACCCGCACTGCGCGACACCGCGATTGCGTGGGGCCAGCGTATTTCCGGTAAAGCCGAATAATTCGATTCGGACCGAACACATGCCAGTCAGGCTTATCTATAAGCCTGACTGATGAAAAAGAATTTTGAGTTCAAGAGGGACACCCATGAGCAACGTCGACCGCGCAGAAATCGCTAAATTCGAGGCCTTGGCCCATCGCTGGTGGGACCGCGAAAGCGAATTCAAGCCGCTGCATGACATCAATCCGCTGCGCGTCAACTGGATCGACGAGCGTGTCGGCCTGGCAGGCAAGAAGGTGCTCGACGTCGGCTGCGGCGGCGGCATTCTCAGCGAGGCGATGGCCCTGCGCGGCGCAACGGTCACCGGCATCGACATGGGCGAAGCGCCGCTGGCCGTCGCAAAACTGCATCAGCTTGAATCAGGCGTCAGCGTCGAGTATCGGCAGATCACCGCCGAGGACATGGCCGAAGAGATGCCCGAGCAGTTCGATGTGGTGACGTGCCTGGAAATGCTTGAGCACGTACCGGACCCATCGTCGGTGATCCGCGCCTGCTATCGCATGGTCAAGCCGGGCGGTCAGGTGTTTTTCTCGACCATCAACCGCAACCCGAAAGCTTATCTGTTCGCCGTGGTCGGTGCCGAATACATCCTCAACCTGCTGCCACGCGGGACCCACGACTTCAAAAAATTCATCCGCCCTTCCGAACTGGGTGCCTGGAGCCGCGATGCAGGCTTGCAGGTCAAGGACATCATCGGTCTGACCTACAATCCGCTGACCAAGCATTACAAGCTGGCCTCCGACGTCGACGTCAACTACATGATCCAGACCCTGCGGGAGGCGTGAGACATGCGTTTGAGAGCGGTTTTATTCGACATGGACGGCACCCTGCTCGACACCGCACCGGACTTCATCGCCATTGCTCAGGCGATGCTGGCCGACCGCGGCCTTCCCCCCGTACCGGACAAACTGATCCGCGATGAAGTTTCAGGTGGCGCCAGGGCCATGGTGGCAGCGACCTTCGCGATGTCGCCGCAAGCGCCGCAATTCGAAGCATTGCGCCTCGAGTTCCTGGAGCGCTATCAGCGTGACTGCGCCGTCCACAGCAGACTGTTCGATGGCATGGGCGAGTTGCTGGTCGACATCGAGAAGGCCGGCCTGATCTGGGGCGTGGTGACAAACAAGCCGGTGCGCTTCGCTCAGCCGATAATGGAACAGCTCGGCCTGGCCGAACGCTCCGCCGTACTGATCTGCCCGGACCACGTCACGCACAGCAAGCCACACCCCGAGCCGATGATTCTGGCCTGCAAGATGCTCGACCTCGACCCGGCCAGCGTCCTGTTCGTAGGCGACGATCTGCGCGACATTGAGTCCGGCCGCGACGCAGGCACCAAGACTGCTGCCGTGCGCTACGGCTACATCCACCCCGACGACAATCCTGACCACTGGGGTGCCGACGTGGTGGTCGATCATCCGCTGGAACTGCGCAAGGTGCTGGATAACGCACTGTGCAGCTGCTGAACGAGGTTTTACATGTTTGACTACTCCGCGCACCCGGAACTGCTCAAGGGCCGGATCATTCTGGTCACCGGTGCCGCTCGCGGCATCGGTGCTGCAGCCGCAAAAACCTACGCAGCGCATGGCGCGACTGTTCTGCTGCTGGGCAGAACTGAAGCCAGCCTGGCTCAGGTCCATGACGAGATACAGGCAGCAGGTCATCTGCTGCCGTTGGTCATACCCTTCGATCTGGAAAGCGCCGACCCCGCGCAGTATCACGACCTGGCGACCATGATCGAGCGCAAAGTCGGCCGTCTTGACGGGCTGCTGCACAACGCCTCGATCATCGGACCGCGCACTTCAGTGGAACACCTGCCAGGCGAAGACTTCATGCAGGTCATGCACGTCAACGTCAATGCCACCTTCATGCTCACCCAGGCATTGCTGCCACTGCTTCGGCGCTCGACCGATGCATCGGTGGCCTTCACTTCCAGCAGCGTTGGTCGCAAAGGCCGCGCGCAATGGGGCGCGTACGGGGTATCGAAATTTGCTACCGAAGGCCTGATGCAAACTCTCGCCGACGAGCTTGAAGGCGTCACCAGTGTGCGGGCCAACAGCATCAACCCGGGCGCTACCCGCACCGGTATGCGTGCGCAGGCCTACCCTGACGAAAACCCGCAGAACAATCCCGCGCCCGAAGACATCATGCCGGTCTACCTGTACTTGATGGGACCGGACAGTAAGGGCATAAACGGGCAGGCGCTGAATGCTCAGTGAGCAAAAATAACCAGACATTGCCGTGACGGAAAACTGTCACGGCAGGCGTTTTTAGCGGCATTTTAAGTCAAGGAATTGCCGACTCGCCCTCACTGTCAGAGAGATGGCGTCAGCTAAACCACTGATTTTAATAAGTCCGGGCAAAAATGAACCGAATGGCACGACATCCCCTCTAACCCAGCCAAGCCAGCAATATGTGCTGAGGAGCGAAGAGATGAATTTTCCTACCCAGACCCATGCAATCGATTTCGATACGGCTGAACTGCAACGCCTGGGTTTTCGAAATCGACCCGACGCCATACTTCCACCCCCGTCACTGCCCGAGCTGGTTTATCAGCTTGGGCGACAATTGCAGACCAGCCTGGAAGCCGAGCGGATACTGACCCTGTTTTTTCAGGGTGTGCAACGGTTCCTGCCATTGAGTGGTCTGGCCTATCGACATATCGAAAGCGACCTGAATCTGCGTCTGGGCGAGATGTCATCCGACAGCGCCACCTTTCACCTGCGTCACGAGGGCAAGTGCATCGGTGAGCTGGAGTTTCAAGGCGCCAAGCCATTTGATACCCGGCAGCTGAGCGACCTTGAATCGCTGCTGGTCTGTCTGGTGTACCCGCTGCTGAACGCCCTGCTGTATCGCATTGCGACACAGACGGCGTTGCGCGACCCTTTGACCAGTACCGGTAACCGTATCGCAATGGATCAGGGCCTGGCTCGCGAGATAGAGATATCGCGTCGTCACAAGCAACCGCTTTCATTGCTGATGCTGGATATCGATCATTTCAAGAAAGTGAACGATGAGTACGGCCATCATACTGGCGATGATGTACTGAAAACCGTTGCGCAAAGCCTGAAAGCGCAACTGCGCAATATCGATCGTGTGTTCCGCTATGGCGGTGAAGAGTTCGTGGTGATTCTTTCCAACACCGGAGCCAGTTCGGCTGAACTGATCGGCGAACGCCTGCGTCAGGCCGTGCGGAACCTCGAGTTTCGCGAGCTTGACCCAGCCCTGACCATGACAGTCAGCCTGGGATGCTCAACACTACTGCCGGCAGAAACCGCCGACAGCCTGCTGCGCAGGGCCGACAACGCCCTGTATGTTGCTAAACGCGAAGGTCGCAACCGTCTTGCCATGGCCAGCTAGCACTCTTTCCTGCCTTTCTCGCCCAGCCTCTAAACTTCCAGCGCGGCAACACGCCCACGCGCAGGCTTGACCTTGTCCAGCTGCATGCAGCGCTCCAGGAACAAATGCATGTAATCGTAACTCTTGGTAACGGCCTGACGCAGCTCAGCTTGCAGCTGCAGGCTCGGCTTGTTACCCACCAACGTGCAAATGATCTCGAGCGCCTCCCAAGGGTGCGCGTCGTCGTACTGTGCATGCATCTTGAGCCATTTCATGGCTTTCTTGCGGGTTTCTTCAGGGAATGCTTCGGCGTACGCACCATTGGAACAGACCACTGCCGACCACTCGCCCGTCGCTCCTTCAATGGCATAGTTGGTGGCCGCCATCGCAACAGCCAGTGAGTCCGAAGAGCTGGTCTGCCAGCACCAGTGGCTCAGTGCGTGCAGCTCAGGCGCAACCCGTTGATCGTGGAGGTCTTCAAGCGTCACATCGTGCGCTGCACACCAGTTCACCCAGTAGTCGGCATGATTGAGTTCGACGCGAATATTGCGCATCAGCCAGCGGCGCGCCATGTCTTCGCCAGGATGACGACCAAAGCGGGTCTTGGTGAGGTTCTTGGCCATGTACACCGCGAACTGCTCGACAACCGGCCAACCGCCGATCAGGTAATGGCGCATGATCTGCGGACTCAGCTTCGCGTCACGCATCTGCTGGTACAACTCGTGCTCGACCACCCGTGCCTTTGCAGCGCTGCAATCCTTGATCAACTGCTGCGCCCAGGCCGGATAACTGCTGGCTTCCATGAGCGGACCGGTTCTCTCGAAAGTGTCGATCACTGGGTATCTCCTCATAGGGTTTCAACTGATTAACGTAGCGTTCCTGGCGCGCCGAACATCAGGGGGTCAGGCCGTACGGGCTGAATGTACAGACTCTCGCAAGTGAACAATTCAGGGCGTGATATCAGATACCCTTGTGCAAAATCCACGCCCATTTCCTGCAACGCAAACTCTATCTGCGGCGTTTCTACGTACTCGCCAATGGTGCGTTTGCCCATCACATGACCAATATTGTTGATGACCTCGACCATAGCCTTGTTGATCGGATTGTCGAGCATGTCCTTTACAAAACTGCCATCGATTTTCAGAAAATCCACAGGCAAGTGTTTGAGATAGGCAAAGGACGACATGCCCGAACAGAAATCATCAAGGGAAAACTGACAGCCCAGCTCCTTCAACTCGTTGATAAAGCGAATCGCGCTGTCCAGGTCTGCAATGGCACTGGTTTCAGTGATCTCGAAACAGATCATTCCGGGCGATACGGCAAATGCCTTGAACTGCTGTTTCAGGTATTCGAGGAACGTATCATCGCCGATACTTGAACCTGACAAATTTATAGCACATAGCGCCTGCGGTGCCTGATGCCGATCATCACTCTGGCATTGGGCGATCACTTTGAAGACATTGTGCACCACCCAACGATCCAGCGTCGTCATAAGGCCGTAGCGCTCCGCAGCCGGGATAAAGTTGTCCGGAACCACCATTCGTCCGGACTCATCACGCAGGCGCAGGAGGATTTCTATGTGCCGTACCTCACCGCCTTCACCTTTGATCGAAGCGATTTCCTGCGCATAAAGGCAAAAGCGATTTTCATCCATTGCCATGTGCAGACGTTGTATCCAGGCCATCTCGCCGAACCGCATCGACAGGGTCAGGTCGTCAACACTGTAGACCTGAACCCGGTTGCGGCCTCTCTCCTTGGCCATATAACAGGCCATGTCGGCAGCAGACAACGACCCTTCAAGCGTGGCGGGTGTATCGCCGAGCTGCACCAGACCGATACTTACGGTAGTCATGAATGGCCGACCTTTCCACATGAAATGCAGGGTCTGCACGATCTCGCGCAACCCCTCGGCTATATCGAGGGCCGTGTCGGCAGGGCAATCGACCAGCAACACGCCGAACTCGTCACCTCCCAACCGGGCCAGTGTGTCACCGTCGCGCAAGCCCTGCGGCAATGCCCGGCAAAGCTGGCGCAGCAGCTCATCGCCCGCCGCATGACCACCGGTGTCATTGACCAGTTTGAACTGATCCAGATCAAGAAACATCAGACAGTGGCTGCTCACCTGATCGTCAATACCATCCAGTACCCGCTGCAGGCGATGCTCGAATTCACTGCGATTGACCAGCCCGGTCAGCGGATCATGGGCGGCCTGCCATGACAGATCGGCGATGTACTGACGCTCCTGTGTCATGTCATGCAGTACCAGCACCGCCCCGCTGACCACCCCCTCGTTGTAGATCGGCGTACCGACCAGTGCTACCGAGACCGTACTGCCATCCAGCCGCTGGATAAGCTTGCTGTTGGCACTGCCGCCCTTGAGCTTGCCGGTGACGATCTGTTCGACCAGCGTCGAGGTGTCCTTCTGATCGTTTTCATCCAGCAGATTGAACAGCGCTGTCAGCGGAAGCCCGCTGGCCTGGGTGCTTTTCCAGTGCGTCAGGCCCTCGGCTGCGGGGTTCATGTAGACAATGGCCCCGGCCACGTCGATGGTGATCACTCCGTCGCCGATGGACTCCAGGGTAATCTGGGCGCGCTCTTTCTCAAGTTGCAGAGCATCAGCAAACACGCGCCGCTGGACAATCAGACGACGCACACGCAGCAGCGCCAGAAGAATCAGTAAAACGGCAGTGACCAGATTGACCGCAATCAGCAGGTTGAGGATGAACCGGGACCCCTCGCCCAGCGCATCACTGAACGCCCGCGCTGCGGGTGTTACCCCTTCATTGATGACATTGATCTGCACTCGCCACTGATTGACCTCGGCGGCAGTCACCTCACCCTCACCGACCCGGTCGTGAATATTCCGCGCAAGTTCATTGAGCTGCATGAGGTAGCCATCACCCACCTCCCAAAAGTGAATGGCCTGCTTCATAAAGCTGAAGTTATGGAAGTTCAGGTACATCCAGATGATGCCGTTCGCGTCATCGGGGTGATTGCCGCCCTGGATGATCCCGGCCCTGGCATCCGCCATGGACGGAATAGGCTGATCGAGCGCCTTGCGCAAGGCGTGGCCGCCCTGAGGGACGGAAAAGGCGTTTTGATACTTCAGATAGTCACGCTCATCATGCGTGATGGCGTATAGGCTCAGGTGATGGATGGCGTCTTTCTGGCCCTTGGACCAGAGACTCTCGCCCGCCACATAGCTGCGCACCGCAGACATGGTGTAGAGACTGACACACCCCAGCAACGCCTGAAACAGCGCGACGGCAATGAATGGCCATACGATGCCCAACAGACGGGGCTTGGAGAAGGTCCATGGTTGATTCATGGGTTTCACCTCACCACATGCCTGAATAAACGTCTAGCGCAGAGACTAGGCTAAATTCGTAAATGATGGCAGGTGATTCTCCCGCCATCGAGCCAAGCTGTGCGCTGATCGAGGCATCGCACATCAGATTTGTTGCAAGTGTCCGTACAGCTTTGCGTAAAGACCTCCATCGGCAATCAACTGTTGGTGTCCGCCGTCTTCGACAATCCGCCCGCCATCAAACACCAGCACCCGGTCAGCCTGCTTCACGGCCGACAGGCGGTGCGCGATGATCAGCGTTGTGCGACTACGCAGAAAACGTGCGAGGGCCTGATGCAGGTTGTACTCGGTAGCCGCGTCCAGTGCCGAGGTAGCTTCATCGAGGATAACCACTTTAGGGTCGGACAATACCATGCGTGCGATGGCCATGCGCTGACGCTGGCCACCCGACATTCTGACCCCGGAGCGCCCTACCACGCTGTCCAGACCTTGTGGCAGATCGCGGATCGCAGAATCGAGTTGCGCAACTTCCAGCGCACGCCAGCAGGCTTCGTCGCTGCAGTCACGACCCATGGTCAGGTTGGCGCGCACCGTGTCATTGAACAGGGCGGGATGCTGCAGTACCACGGCAACGTTCTCGCGCACAGTGTCAAGACCGATATCCTGCTGACTGACGCCGCCAAAACGGATCACTCCGGTGCGGGCCGTGTACAAGCCCAGCAGCAACTGCACCAAGGTGCTCTTGCCGCCACCACTGGCACCGACGATGGCGACCTTTTCACCCGGCGCGATGCTCAGGTTCAACTGATCCAGCACCAGGTCTTCGCCATAACCGAAACTCAGGCCACGCACCTCGACCCCCACGGTCTCGCGTCCTGCGAAAGGGTCAGTGCCGCCGACATATTGCGGCTCATCGGCACGCGCCAGCAACTCGTTGATACGCGTCAGAGCACCACCCGCCGCGTAATAGGCGTATTGCAGATTCAACAGTTGCTCAACCGGCGTCATCATGAACCACAGGTAGCTGAACACCGCAAGCATCTGCCCGATCGACAGGTCCGAGAACAACACCGTGAGCATTGCGGCGGCACGAAAGATATCGATACCGAACTGGAACAACAGCCCGCTGGCACGCCCCGAGGCGTCGCTTTTCCATTGCGAATTGATGGCGTAATCACGCACTTCCTGCGCCCGCATGCCCAGCCGACCAAGGAAGAAACCCTGTCGATTACCCGCCCTGACTTCCTGAATCGCATCCAGTGTTTCACTCAGCGCCTGGGTAAAACGCGACGTGCTGTCGTTTTCCAGCTTCTTGAGATGCTTGACCCGCTTGCCCAGCTTCACCGTGAGCAGAATCACCAGCGGGTTGAACAGCATGATCAGCAGCGCCAGCTTCCAGTGCATCCACATCGGAATGCCCGCCGTGCCTGCCAGCGTCAGCGTGGCTACCAGCAGTCGGCTGAGGGTTTCGCCGACAAACTTGTCCAGCGTGTCCAGGTCGGTCACCAGATGCGTAGTCACCGTGCCGCTGCCCAGGCTTTCGTACTCACGCAGGGAAATGCGCTTGAGCCGTTCGATCAAACGTAGCCGGATACGGTAGACGATATCCTTGGCCAGCCCGGCAAACAGCCGCGCCTGCAGAACGTTGAACACCAGCGCTCCGACACGCAGCACCAGAGTCAGCAAGAGCATCAGGCCGATGTAGCCCGCCGCCTTTTGCAGGCCGTCAGGCAGCAAGTGATTCATGACTTTCAGTGCCGCATCGCCGCGCCCCAACAGCACTTCGTCAACCAGCAACGGCAACAACAACGGGATCGGCACGCTGCACAGTGTCGCCAGAACCGCGACACCATTGGCCAGCCACAGGGCTTTTTTATGACGCAACGCAAGACGCCGGATCTCGGCCCAACTCAACGCATCGCCATGCTTGGCTTGCGACCGCCGGGCGGCATCGGGCGATTCATCACGCACTGGCTGCACGCTCCAGCCATCGACCCAGCAAGGGCGAAAGGCTGCTCAACGGCTGATAACCGTTGGTCAACAGCGCCAGCTGGCCGTTGCGCTCGGCAAGCAGAGTCGGAAAGCCGGCGATGCCCAGATCCTGCGCCCAGGCGAAATCAGCGGCCGTGGCAGCTTGCCGCTCCTTACTTTCGAACTCATCGGCAAATGCCTGACGCGACAGCCCCGCCTGCTCGGCCAGTTCGGCCAGCAATGAAGGGCGTGTTACGTCACGACCTTCGCTGTAGAAAGCCCGCTGAATCAGCCCGACCAGTTCCCAGGCTCGGTCCGGGTCCAACTGCCGCGCCGCAGTGACGGCCAGACAGGCAGGCGTGGTGTCGTAGACAAACCCTTCCGGCAGCACACCGTCGCGAAGAAACGGCTGGCCGGTGGCCTCTTCGACCGCCTGCCAATGCTCAAGAATGTAACGACGCTTGGCCGGTTCCAGCGCTGCACCCTCAGAGCGCAGACCGCCCATGACCAGATGCAGCGGCACACCCGCCGCCCGAGCCTGCTGCACCAATGCGTCGGCAACCGGAGCGAAGCCCCAGCACCACGAACACATAGGGTCCATGACATAGATCAGGCGGGCAGACATGGCTCAGGCCTCGGAGGGTAGACGATAGTTACGACCAATCGGATGGGGCTGGTTACGTGCCTTGGCCAGTTCGATCTGTTTTTGCCGGTCGATGGCGCTGCGGCGAGTCTTCTCGCTCAGCGAATCCCAACAATGCGGGCAGCTGACACCCGGTGAGTAATGCTCGCTGGCGCGATCCTCGGCACTGATCGGCGTACGGCAGGCATGGCACTGGTCGTAGCCGCCTTCGGTCAGGTCGTGGCGCACCGTGACCCGGTTGTCGAACACGAAACACTCGCCGCGCCAATGACTTTCCTGCTCAGGGACTTCTTCCAGGTATTTGAGAATCCCGCCCTTGAGGTGATAGACCTCTTCAAAACCTTCGCCCAGCATGTAACTGGAAGCTTTTTCGCAGCGAATGCCACCGGTGCAGAACATGGCGACCTTCTTGTGCACCGCCGGGTCGAAATGCGCCTTGATGTATTCCGGAAACTCGCGAAAAGACGTGGTCTTCGGATCGATGGCACCCTCGAAGGTGCCAATCGAGACCTCATAATCGTTGCGGGTATCGATCAGCAGCACTTCAGGGTCAGTGATCAGGGCGTTCCAGTCCTTGGGCTCGACGTATGTGCCGACGCTCTTGTTGGGGTCGACACCCTCTACGCCCAGGGTCACGATCTCTTTCTTGAGCTTGACCTTGGTGCGATAGAACGGCTGCTCGTCGCAGTAGGATTCCTTGTGATCGATGTCGATCAGACGCGGATCGCTCTTCAACCAGGCCATCAGGCCGTCGATGCCTTCGCGGCTGCCGGACACCGTGCCGTTGATGCCTTCATCGGCGATCAACAGTGTGCCCTTGATGCCATTGTCGACCATCGCCTGCAACAGGGGCTCGCGCAGTTCCACGTAATCGCTGAGGGTCACGAACTTGTATAGCGCAGCCACGACGATCGGCTGAGTCATCGGCTCTTGAGTCATGTATCTCTCCAGTGGCGACCCTCGCAAAGGGCCTACCGGGTAAAAATGTGCGGACAAAAAAACGCACCGGCA
>NZ_LJQT01000074.1:22531-32878 GCF_001400515.1 Pseudomonas meliae
CCCTGATCAGTGACCGCCAGCACAGGTCGGTGAAGCAGGCGCTGCACCGACCTTCGACCATTCTTCAGGCGTGTAAGTGTGCAACGCCAGCGCATGAAACTCGCCCATCAGGGCACCCAGCGTGGCGTAAACCTTCTGGTGCCGCTTGACCGAATTCAGGCCCTGAAACTGATCACTGACCAGAACAGCCTTGTAATGGGTCTGCTGACCACGACTGTGCATGTGGCTCTCGTCGAGCACTTGCAGATGGTGCGGTTGCAGCAGCGCAAGCGCCGACTCGATTCGTTGTTGCATGGTCATGGCAGCAATCGCCTGTCAGGGCTTTTTGGCAGGAGCTGGAGCGGCTGCCTTGGCAGGTTCCAGTTCGGCAGTCATGTCAGCCAGAAGCTTGTTGACGACCGGCACTGCGCTTTCCAGCTTGCTTTGGGTCAGTTGGGCCGATTGCTGAGCCAGCTCAGGCATTTTGGTCATCACTTTCTTGCCCAGCGGAGACTGGTAGAACGCAACCAGGTCCTTCAGCTCGCTTTCGGTGAAGTTGGCGGTGTACAGCTTGACCATCTCAGGCTTGAGCTTGTTCCAGCCAATAGCCTGGTCCAGAGCGGTGTTGGCCTTGGCCTGATAGGTTTCAAGCAGGGCTTTTTTCGATGCAGGTGCCTTGGTTTCAGCAAAACGCTGAGCGAACATCTGCTGAACCTGTGCATAGACCGGAGCGCCCAGGCGATCGGCGTTGGCAAGCTTCAGGAACGTTTCGGCGCTCGCGTTGTGACTGGCGGTGTCGGCGAAGACCTGGCCGCTGGCACAGACCAGGGCTACCGCGGTACAAATGGCACGAAGACGGGTCATCGAGTTTCCTTATCTAGCAAACGAGGCATTACCCCAGGGCCGACCATTCTGCGCTTATCTGGGCTTTTGGCTCAACCCCCGGTTCACCCAGCGGTTAAAAAGCACTGCGCGGGAACCCTGTCGGCATATGGACACCTAACCCTGCAACGCACTTAAAGGAGTAAGAACAGTGAGCCGCACCGAAACCGACAGCATTGGCCCGATCGAAGTCCCCGAAGATGCCTACTGGGGCGCGCAGACCCAACGCTCACTGATCAATTTTGCGATTGGCGACCAGCGAATGCCGTTGCCCGTTCTGCACGCGCTGACCCTGATCAAGAAAGCCGCGGCACGCGTCAACGACCGTAACGGCGACCTGCCCGCCGACATTGCCCGCCTGATCGAACAGGCTGCCGATGAGGTGCTCGACGGTCAGCACGACGCGCAATTCCCGCTGGTGGTCTGGCAGACCGGCAGTGGCACGCAAAGCAACATGAACGTCAACGAAGTGATCGCAGGCCGCGCCAACGAACTGGCTGGCCAGGGCCGTGGCGGCAAATCGCCGGTCCACCCCAATGATCACGTCAATCGCTCGCAAAGCTCTAATGACTGCTTCCCGACCGCCATGCACATCGCCACTGCTCAGGCGGTCAAGGCACAGCTGCTGCCAGCCATCGCCGAGCTTTCCAGCGGGCTGGCCGAGCAGGCTGCGCGGCACATGAAACTGGTCAAGACCGGGCGCACGCACATGATGGATGCGACCCCTATCACCTTTGGTCAGGAGCTTTCGGGGTTCGTCGCGCAGCTGGATTACGCAGAAAAGGCCATTCGCGCTGCGCTGCCCGCCGTCTATGAGCTGGCCCAGGGCGGTACTGCGGTCGGTACCGGGCTCAACTCGCCGAAAGGCTTCGCCGAGGCAATCGCAGCAGAGCTGGCTGCACTGTCCGGGCTGCCGTTCGTCACTGCGCCCAACAAGTTCGCCGCACTGGCCGGCCACGAGCCGCTTGCAGCGCTTTCCGGCGCATTGAAGACCCTGGCCGGAACCCTGATGAAAATCGCCAACGACCTGCGTCTGCTGGGCTCCGGCCCGCGTGCCGGGCTGGCCGAAGTCAGACTGCCCGCCAACGAGCCCGGCAGTTCGATCATGCCCGGCAAGGTCAACCCGACCCAGTGCGAGGCCTTGTCCATGCTCGCCTGCCAGGTCATGGGCAACGACGTGACCATCGGCTTCGCCGCCAGCCAGGGCCACCTGCAACTGAACGTCTACAAACCGGTAATCATTCACAATGTGCTGCAGTCAATCCGCTTGCTGGCCGATGGCTGCAGCAACTTCAATGAACACTGCATTGCAGGCATGCAGCCGGATGCCGAGAAAATGGCTGAGCACCTCGAGCGCGGACTGATGCTGGTTACAGCACTCAATCCGCATATCGGTTATGACAAGTCGGCGCAGATTGCCAAGAAGGCTTACACCGAAGGCCTGACGCTGCGTGAAGCCGCGTTGGCGCTGGGTTATCTGACCGATGAGGAGTTCGACGCCTGGGTGCGTCCGGACAAAATGCTCGAGGCAGGCAGTAATGGCTGATGCCAGAAGCGGCGCAACGCCACTGGAAGGTAACGGCAAACGGATTCTGATGGTTTACGGTACGCCGAAAGCCATCAGTCTCTGCCATGCCCTTGGTGAAGCCTATGCACAGGCTGCGCGCAGTGAAGGGCATGTGGTGCGGGAACTCAAGCTGGGTGAGCTGGATTTCGACCCCATTCTGCACAATGGCTACGATCAAACCCAGACACTTGAACCGGACCTGCTCGACGCCCAGCGCCAGATTCACTGGGCCGAGCATCTGGTATTCGTCTATCCGGTCTGGTGGGGCGGCTTGCCGGCGCTACTGACGGGCTTTTTCGACCGGGTACTGACGCCTGGTTTTGCGTTCAAGACTCACGGCCGCAAGCAATCCTCCAATGAGCTGCTCCGGGGCCGCACTGCAGAGCTGCTGGTCACTATGGACACCTCGCCCCGCTACTTTCACTGGATTTACGGCGCGCCGGCTCACCGGCAGATGGTGCGGACGATATTGGGCTTTTGCGGGATAAAAACCAAACGCCTTACCGAATTTGCCCCGGTGCACAGTGCCAGCGAACAGCAACGCCAGGAATGGATTCTCCAGGCACAGGCACTGGGCAAGCGCTGATCTGTCCGGGCGGTGAATTCAGGCCTGTGCGAGCCTTGCCTTGCGCGCTCTGAGGCCAGCGACCAGTGAAGGGCCAAGCGCGGTCAGCGTAACCAGCGGCGTCATCGCAAGCGTCGCGCTGACCCGTGATGCCTCCCAATGCGCCAGCGCCTCAGCGAAAGCACCATAGGCCACCAGTGTATTCAGACAGCAGGCGAGTAGCAGCCAGCCCTGCAACGGGCTCAACAATAACGCCTCGGCGGGGTGCGCCCAAGGCGTTAGCAACAGCGCACAGAACAGGTAAATCACCATCATAACCTGCAGCGAATTCCACACGGTCAGGAGCTGCTTCTGGCTCAATCCATAGAACGTCCAGATGGTCGAGGCCAGGAGCACCACCAGCACACCAAGGGTGTAATCGCCCAACGAGGTGAACAGCTCCACCAGACGCTGATTGAAAAAGAAGCCGAAACCGATCAGCAAGACGGCCAGACCAATGCCCTGCCCCAGACTGAAACGTTCCTTGAACAAAAAGATACTGCTGATCAACAGGAAGATCGGGCCGACCTGAACCAGTAATTGCGTGGTACCGGGGCTCAGCAGCCGCAAGCCGATGAGGTACAGCACGTAGTTGCCGACCAGGCCGAATACCGCCAGCCCCACCAGTACCTGGCCCTTGCGTCCCAGCACCTTGAAGCTGGGCAGGCGCTTGACCGACGCCAGCCAGATGAACAACAGCGCGCCGGAAACAGCCAGGCGAAACCAGGTCACAGTGACAGGGTCCATCACCTGCAGGACCTGCAGGACCTGCAGGACCTGCTTGAGCTTGATTGGCAGAATGCCCCAGAGCAACGCAGTCAACAGCGACAGACAAAGGCCATAGACCCAGCGACCAGACGAGATGTGCATTGAACCTTCCGCAAGAGATAGAACCAGTTGCTCATTCTAGGCGCTGACCTGCAAAGCAACAGTTACAGCTGGGCGCAGTTAACGCCGCCAATTGTGTTCTTTACCCCTGACCGCCGTGATTGCGCTGATACGTCTCACTGCCCATGGCCTGAATCTGACCTTCGATCAAGGCGTCGAAAGGCTTCAGCAGCGCCTCGAAAGAGCGCGGCGCCTCCAGCGTCTGCAAGGTATGAACGATAGCCTCAAGCGTCGATAAGGCATCCGGGCCCGGCGCTTTGCGCAAGCGATAACGCGAAACCGGCACATTGCCTGGTGTGACCCTTGGCAGGCCCGCCAACAAGGGGTTGAGGTGCAGCAGTTTGCGCGCCTTGCGCCAGGTGCCATCCGGCACGACCAGCAACATGGGCAGCGAGTTCTGCACATAGGGCAGCAACGTCTCGGCAGCGTCACCCGGAAACAGCAACCGCGCCTGATAGCCGGGCGGGTTCAAAAGCGTTTGCAGATCATCGAACACTTCCCCCACCCGCAACTGCGCATTGACCAGACCCAGTGCGGCCAGTCGCGCCGTATTCAACGCATGGCCGGCTTCATCGGGATGCTGCGGGATGCTGCAGGATCAACACTCGCGTGCGGCTGTCCAGTTGCGGAATCAAGGCGCAAAGACAGTGCGGGACGGGACGCAGGCAACGTTTACAGCGGGCGCGGGGCATCGGTTCTTACTCGGACAATCCAAAAAGGTTAAAACATGCCGCGCTGCGCCATGACCTTGAGCTCATCACAACCGCCTGTCGAACTGCGGCGCAGTTTAACCGGATAGCCCCCATTGCACGGGGGTGAACCGTAGCTGCAACAGCGATTTGAGCTAGCCTTGAGGTCTGGGCTGGTGAAATGAAGTACGCCTGCTGAGTCTGACAAGATCAACCTCAGGGGCTTTCATGAATCGCGAAGAAATCAAACAGAAGGTGTTTGACGCGCTAGGCATCATTCTAGTGGATAAAAGCATGATTCACGAAGGTGCCACCTTCATCGACCTGGCTTTTGAGGACGATGACATAGAGTGTCTGTTCGCGGCGCTGGGGGACATCTTCAACTTCGCGTTTCCTGACCAGATCAAGGAACAGGCCATCACAAAGCCCGAGGACTTTTCCCTGCACATGATCATCGAGCTAATTCTGTTGATGGGAAGCGAAGGCAACAAAACCAAGGGAAAACCCGGACATCGGCATTGAATGCCAGCCCTTGTATCGGGACACTCCTGTGCGTCCCGACCAGATTCAATATGCGCTCTGCCCAGCGAAGAGGGTCAGGCGAGAGGTTTACCGGCGTTGGCGACGACGATCATCATCGGCACGAACCGGAATGGGCTGCAGTTTTGGTCGTTCTATAAGACCCAATGCAACGCCTGCGTCATGGAGCCATTCTTGCAGTTTGCTATTCATAGAGCCCCCTTGAGGGAAATACCCGGCAGTCAATCTGTACACATCACTCACTAGAGATCATAGAAGCAAATGAACCGTTAGCCGAGTGCTACGGAAAACAATTTTCCGATAGAGCCAATGTGACATTTGTACAGGCTCGCTTCTAGTCTTTGCGACGGACGGCCTGTTACTGAACGTTGCGCCGACGAGCCAAACTGATCATTCAGGCGGACTGATCAGGCCGTCATTGTCAGTCATAGCCCGTTCGAGCAAGTCCGCGGGCAGACTCTTGCTGGCACGCGCACCCAGCAGCTTGAGTTGCTCGCTACGGCTTATCAGGTTGCCGCGCCCCTCCGTCAGCTTGTTGCGCGCCGCCGAGTAGGCCTTGTCCAGTTGCTGCAGACGGTTGCCTACCTCGTCCAGATCCTGAATGAACAACACAAACTTGTCGTACAGCCAACCTGCCCGCTCGGCAATCTCGCGCGCGTTCTGGCTCTGACGTTCCTGCTTCCACAGGCTGTCGATGACCCGCAAGGTGGCCAGCAGTGTGGTGGGGCTGACAATCACGATGTTGCGATCAAAAGCTTCCTGAAACAGATTCGGCTCCGCCTGCAAGGCTGCAGAAAAAGCCGCTTCGATAGGCACGAAGAGTAGAACGAAATCCAGACTGTGAAGCCCCTCAAGACGCTTGTAATCCTTGCCCGAGAGGCCTTTGACGTGATTGCGCAGCGACAGCACATGTTGCTTGAGCGCAGCCTGACCGATAACGTCGTCATCAGCCGATACGTACTGCTGATAAGCCGTCAGGCTGACCTTGGCATCGACCACCACTTGTTTGTCACCGGGCAGCATGATCAGCACATCAGGCTGAAAGCGCTCGCCATCCGGCCCCTTGAGGCTTATTTGCGTCTGGTATTCACGGCCCTTTTCAAGCCCGGCATGCTCCAGCACCCGCTCAAGAATGAGTTCACCCCAGTTACCCTGGGTCTTCTGCCCTTTCAAGGCGCGCGTCAGGTTGGTGGCTTCATCGCTCAAACGTTGATTCAACTGCTGCAGACGCTCCAGCTCCTTCGCCAGCGAAAAACGTTCGCGGGCTTCGTTCTGATAACTTTCCTCGACGCGCTTTTCGAACGACTGGATGCGCTCCTTGAGCGGTGTGAGCAATTGCCCCAGTTGCTGCTGGCTGGTTTCGGCAAAACGCTGCTCACGCTCATCAAAGATCTTGCCTGCCAACTCGGCGAACTGCGCGCGCAGCTCATCCCGGGAATCCTGCAGATCATTCAGGCGCTGCTGATGGCTGTCCTGCTGTTCACGCAACTCGGCATTCAATGCCGCGCACTGCGCATCCAGACGACGCAACTCGGCTTCTCTGCCGGCACGTTCATGATTCCAGGCATGCGCCGTTTCGCGAGCGCTATCGCCTTCCTGACGCAGCAACTCGACCTCGCGCCGCAGCGCTGCAAGGTCGGCCTGTTTGGCCGCATTGGCCTGGCTGAGGTCACTCACCTCGTCGCGGCAGGCATCCAGTTGCGCATTGAGGCCTTCCTGCGCCATCTGCGCCATGCTCAGGCGCTCGTCCAGCAGCGCGCTCTCGGCCTGACGAAGTGCCAGACGACGCTGCAACTGCCAGAGCAATGCCAACAAGGGCACAGCAGCTGCAGCAAGCCCCAGTAACAGGCTGTTCAGGTCCAGTGCCATAAAGACTCCATGCAGGCTGAATCATCGCCAGCGGCAGTGTGGGTAAGCGCGTGATAGTGCAGCAGAAACGTCGTCTAGGGCGAGGCAAGATCAACAGGCGGGGGCAAATCGGGGGAACGGATTGTACGCGCTTTCAGCAACGCGCACAGCCCCCATTTCGGGGACATTTCAGCCGGGACAATCCACAGAAGCTGTGGATAACTCAGTGGACAACCCCCCTTTAACTTCCGCAAACGCAAGCAGGATGCGGCCTGCGCTCAAACTGACGATTTTTTCACCAGCTAAAAAAAACGATGTTTTTCATTGACTTAATAATTCACCATCATAAATCAAACCCTTAGCAACGCTTGTGACAGTGATATGGCAGCTTGTTCAGCTAATGTGCACAACTCCTTGCCGGGGCTCTTTTCAGCCATTTCGGGCATCATATGATTCATGCTCGATTGCATCTTATTCTCAATGAATACGTGGCTTTCAGCAGCCTTTCAACCAGCGGGATCGACCTGTGGCCGACGCAGTCCACACCTCACCAGACGCCTTGAAAACAATGCAGGCGACAAATCATGCATCTCGTGGTCCAAGCACTGCCAAAAAAGACCAAATATCAGCCACCAAGGATTCAGTGAAGGCCCATGAAGGAGATAGTGAAGTTCTTCCTGCTGCTGTTGGCCGTCTGCATCGTCGCCCTGGCGGCCAGTATTGTCCTGCCACCGCCGGACGGCGGCGTCTTCGCCTATAGCGTGCTATTGTCTGCAATTGCCCTGCTACTGATCATCTGCAGCGACCTGAGCAATGGACGTATCAACAAGACAGGCGACATCATGCGCGCCATCGAAGGCCGCAAATCCCTGCGGCTGACCATCGCTGCCTACCTGCTCGGGTGCTCGATGGTCGCATCCGTGACCGTGCTGATCTACCGTATGGTCGGGCACTGGTGAATTTTATTTACCGACGCTTGCAATACTTCGAAATGGCGGGTAGCATCACCGCCGTTAGTACCAAGCTGAAAATCAATTCCGGTCGACAAGTCCCCCGACAGACACTCCTCCATGCGACGAGAATGTTGGCAACAAGGGATCGACCACCTCGATGGTTTCCAGACATGAACCTTTCGCGCTGATGCACCATTTGGGGTGACAGTGCAGTCATGCTCATGGTCTGCTTCAACCAGCCTGCAATTGATCAGGATCTTCACCCGGAGCGTAGAACCTTTGCTCCTGTTGTGTTGCCTGCCCTCCTAAGTACCTACCGGTCAGCCAGAGCGCCATACGATAAAGCGCGCTTCAACTGCCTGTCTTTGTTCCAGTCAGGTTCTCCGCCCAGCCAGGCTTTTGTATCAAATGTCGGCCCGCGTTTACTGGAATCTTTATTTATGCACGGTATTGTTCCGTGTTGTTTCAGGAAACACCTTGAATATGAATACTCAAACCCAACACGCAATTCACACATTGACCAATGCTTTTGCCCCGATGAACTGCCTGATCATGGCCGCTCGCAAAGGCTGTTTCAGTTTTACAATCGTCAACGAACACGGCATCGCCCGTCACAGCGAACGCCTGTACCCCGATCAGTACGCAAGCGCCGAACCGCTGCAAGCCGTGATCGAGCGTACTCGTCAAGCACTCATCGCCTGACGCAAACGATTCACCGCTCGCCAAAAGCCCCGCCCTGCAAAGCGGGGCTTTTTTATGCCCGCTCTATATTGAATTGACGACATTGACCAATGTGCAGCACTGGGACTTCGTCTAAATTGCAATTCCCACGGCTTTATCAAGATTGTCCTACAAGAATAGCTCTAAATCGGGCTCCTCAGCCTATAGCGCGCCATCGAAAATGTTGGTAATTTTCGACCGGTGAACAACAAGGAGTTCTAATAATGAAAATAATGACAAAAACACTGAACCGGACAACACTTGGACTCGCCCTGGGTCTGGCTTCTTCTCAACTGCTTGCAGCCGGTTTTGCCCTAAACGAACAAAGCATCAGCGGCATGGGCACAGGCTTTGCAGGTCGCTCCTCGTCAGCCGATGATGCAAGCACCGTATTCGGCAACCCTGCCGGCATGTCCCGAATCAAACGCGAACAAATCAGCGTCGGCGCCGCAGCCGTGATTGCCAAGACCGACATCGACAACGGTCGCGGCACATTCGGCGGCAGCAACGACGGTGACATGGTTCCGGTGGTCGGCGTGCCAATGGGCTATTACGTCAAACCTATCGATGATCACTGGGCATTTGGTCTGGGCGTGTACGTCCCGTTCGGCCTGGTCACTGATTACGAAAAAGGCTTCGCCGGCCGCTACTGGGGCGACAAGAGTCACGTCCAGATCGTGACCTTCCAGCCAACTGTCAGCTATGCATTCAATGACAAGGTTTCCATCGGTTTCGGCCCGACCATCAACCGCATCGACGGTGAACTGACCTCGGCAACATTGAACGCCGCAACACCGGGCCGTAATGACGGCAAGGTGAAGATCGAAGGCGATGACACCGCAATCGGCTTCAATGCCGGCATCCTGGTGCAGGCTACCGACACCACTCGTCTGGGCCTGACTTACCACTCCAAGGTCGATTACAAGCTCAAGGGCAAGACCAAGATCGAAGGCTCGGGCTTCGGCCCGTTCGGCGGCCAGAAGTACGATGCTTCGCTGGACATCTCCACGCCTGAGTCGGTGGACTTCTCTATCACCCAGCAACTCGACGAGAACTGGACTGTTTACGCAGGCAGTACCTGGACTCGCTGGAGCCGCCTGCAGGACATCACCGTCAACAACGATGGCGTCCCTGCTCTGCTGGGCGGTTCTGCCGGCCCAATCGGCACCATCACCGAAGAACAGAACTGGCACGACACCTGGGCGCACGCCATCGGTGCCTCGTACAAGGTCAATAAAGAGTGGACCCTGCGCACAGGTTTCTCCGTTGATCAGTCGCCGACCAACAACGTCAACCGCTCCCCACGCATCCCGACTGGCGATCGCAAGATCATCAGTTTCGGCGCAGGCTGGAGCCCGACCGACGACCTGACCATCGACGTGGCGTACTCGTACCTGCGTGAAGACGAAACCAAGATCCGCGACTCCAGCGCGACCAAAGGTTCGTACAGCGCTGACTACCGCAACACCGCTCACGGCCTGGGCACTTCGGTTACCTATCGCTTCTGATAGCAACTGCCAGGCTGAAAAAAGCCCGCAACCAGTAATGGTTACGGGCTTTTTATTGCGTGCCTGGTGCGCTCAGACCCGCATTGATTGACTGCCGTACAGATACTCCGCGTCATTGACTGGCTACCGTACAGATGCTCTGCCTCATGACTGACTATCGTGCCGACGC
>NZ_LJQT01000074.1:32884-45771 GCF_001400515.1 Pseudomonas meliae
ATGCAGTTCTGGACGCTCTGCGTCCTCTTTGTGGCGCTCAGCGTCACACAAGGCTTCTACGATGTCAGGCAGATTCAGACAACACTCAAGCCCGCCCTAAGGCTTCGACGCAATCGCCTTTTCAATGGCTGCGATCAGCTCAGGATCATCCGGCTTGGTCATGCTGGAGAAGTTGGCAATGACCTTACCCTGGCGATCAACCACGTACTTGTAAAAATTCCAGCGCGGCGCACTGCTTTGCTCGGCCAGCACCTTGAACAAATGGGTCGCATCATCGCCGCGCACGGCCTGCGGCTCGGTCATGGTGAAAGTCACGCCGTAATTGACGTAGCAGACCTTGGCGGTCTCCTCACCATCCTTGGCTTCCTGTTTGAAGTCATTGGACGGCACGCCCAACACCTCAAGCCCCTGCCCCTTGTAGCGCTGACTCAGCTCTTCAAGCCCTTTGAACTGCGGGGCAAAGCCACAGAAACTGGCGGTGTTGACCACCACCAGCGGCTTGCCGGCAAAGCGTTTGCACAGGTCGATGTTTTCCTTGGCGCGCAGCTTGGGCAACTCGCCCTGCAGCAGCGGCGGACAGTCGGCAGCCATTGCAGCGCCACTCATGGCCAGCAGCAGAAGAGGTATCGAAACAAAGCGAATGTTCATCATGGCGGCCCTGGATAATGTTGTCGTTTGTCGACACGCTACCCCATGCCAGGCTGTCTGCCTAGCAAGCGCCCATTCCCAGTTGCAACGCAGCCAGCCCAACGTGCTGCCAGGCCCACCAGACCAGCCCCAACACCACCGCGCCTGCGAGCACCGCCGCCAGTAGGGGCCAGCGACGGCTCATGCCAGGCTACCCTGCGCCTGCAACCTGGCCACCGGGCGCTCACGCACCGGCCAGTTCAACGCGGCGGCCAGCAGACTCAGCAGTATCGAGACTTGCCAGACGAGGTCGTAGTTGCCGGTGCGGTCATACACCAGCCCGCCGAGCCAGCCGCCAAGGAATGCACCTAACTGAGACGATACCGCCCAGCATCGACAGGTTACGCACACCAAACAGTGTCGCGACCGTGCCGTTGGTCAGCGGCACAGTCGACAGCCACAGCAGGCCCATTGCTACGCCGAACAGATAGGCAGTGGTCTGGCTCAGCGGAATCCAGAGAAACAACACGATCACCACAGCGCGCAACAGATAAAGCGCGGTCAACAGTCGAGGTTTGGACATGCGCCCGCCCAACCAGCGGTGTAGGTGCCAAAGATATTGAACAACCCGATCAAGGCCAGCACCGTTGTACCGACCTTGGCGGGCAAGTGTTGATCCACCAGATAGGCTGGCAGGTGCACGCCGATGAACACCACTTGAAAGCCACAGACGAAGAAACCCAGTGCCAGCAGCCAGAACCCCGAATGCGAGCAGGCTTCACGCAGCGCCTCGCCCAGCGTCAGCTCGATACCGGTAGACACGCTCGGCGTATCCTTGAGCATGCCTACCAAGGGCAGGATCAGCGCCACCATCACGCCCAGCACCAGCAAGGCACCGGACCAGCCCAACCAGCTGACCAAACCCAGTGTGCCGGGCAACATGGCGAACTGGCCGAATGAACCCGCCGCGCTGGCGATCCCCATGCCCATGCTGCGTTTTTCCGCAGGCAGCGCGCGCCCGACGACACCCAGAATGACCGAAAAAGACGTGCCGGACAGACCAATACCGATCAGCAAACCAGCACTAAGGGAAAGACTCAGAGACGAATCAGCCATACTCATGCACAACAGCCCTGCCGCATACAGCACACCGCCAACGAAGACGACTTTGGCCGCTCCAAATCGATCTGCCAGCGCCCCGGCGAACGGCTGCGCCAGACCCCACATAAGGTTCTGCAAGGCGATGGCAAAGGCAAAGACCTCACGCCCCCAGCCAAAATCCGCGCTCATGGGCGCCAGAAACAGGCCGAAACCGTGCCGCGTGCCCAGCGAAAGCGCAAGGATCAACGCACTGCCCAGCAGAACCCAGCCGCTGGTACGCCAGATCGATGTCATGGTTAAGCTCCCTGCACTTTGTTACATGGTTTTACCTGCGAATCGCGAAGCTACGCGCTGCCGGTAAAAGCTGTCAACAAAGCGTTGTGCAGGGTCTCAAAGCAGCGCCAGCGTCAGCAGCACCGCCAATTCCAGCAGCTCGAGCAATGCCCCGGCCGTATCGCCGGTGCAGCCGCCCAGACGGCGCATCATCAACTGCCGCAGCCAGAAGAAACAAACGGCGCAGACCAGCAATACAGCTACCCCTGACCAGCCGGCGAGCAGCACGCACGCAATGGCAGTGGCGGCCAAAACCTTGCGTCCAGGGCCACGCGGCAGGTGATCGGCGAGCGCCTGCCCCAATCCCCCGGAACGCACATACGGCGTTCCCAGAAAAAGCCCAAGCATGGCAGCGCGTCCGATCAGCGGCGCCAACAGCAGCCCGATACTGCTGTGACTTTCGATCAGCGCCAGAATCGCTGCAAATTTGAGCAGCAGCACCAGCACCAGCGTGACCACGGCAATCGGCCCGCTACGCGGGTCCTTCATGATCTGCAAGGTACGTTCGCGATCACCAAAACCGCCCAGCCAGGCGTCGGCACTGTCGGCCAGACCGTCCAGATGCAAGCCGCCACTGAGCAGCACCCAGGCGCTGAGTACCAGCGCGGCATGCAGCATGAGCGGCGTACCACTGAGTAGCGCGCTGAAACCCAGCAGCAGCATGCCGAACACCACGCCTACCAGCGGGTAGAACAACAACGAACGCCCAAGCTCTTCCGGGCGCGGCATGCCGGGCAGACGAATCGGCAGGCTGCCGAGAAATTGCAGGGCGATCCAGAACGGCAGCATCTCAGACCTCCGTGATTACGCCATCAGCAGCGACCTGAATCGACAGCAGTGCGCCATGGCCGACCACTACCTGCAACAGTTGCTCGCGCGGCAGCCCACGCGCCTGCGCCAGCAGCAGACGCATCACACCACCGTGACTGACCAGCAACACGCGTTCATCGGCATACGCCTTATGCAGACGCGCCACCGCATTCAGCACCCGTGTCGAAAAATCGATCACTGGCTCGCCATTGGGCGGCGTGAAGGCGTAGGGATCGGCCCAGAACAGGCCCAAGCCTTCGGCATCGGTTTCCATAAGCTGCGCAGGGCTGTGGCCTTCCCAGTCGCCGAAATGCAGCTCCTGTAAACCCGGCTCCAGTTGCATGGGCAGCGACAGGCGCTGCGCCAGCTCTTCGGAAAAACGTGCACAGCGCTGCAAAGGCGAGCTGACAATCCGTTCCCAGGGACCGCCATTGGCCACTGCCGCACGCATCTGCTGCCAGCCGAGTTCGGTCAGAGCATCGTCGAGGCTGCCGCGCAGACCACCGCCCAGCTCTGTTTCGCCATGACGCAGCAAGTCCAGACGCAAGGTCATGCGGGGCGATCCGCCACTGCCGCTTCGGCAAACGTTGCCATGCCGTTGTGCAGCTCGCAGGCCAGACGCACCAGCGGCACCGCCAGGGCTGCGCCACTGCCCTCGCCCAGACGCAAGCCGAGGTCCAGCAGCGGTTCGGCCTGTAGCGTTTCCAGCAAGTGCCGGTGGCCCGGTTCGGCGCCACGGTGGCCGAACAACAGCCAGTTGCGGCAAGACGGATTCACACGCACCGCCACCAACGCGGCCACGCTGCAAATGAAACCGTCGACCAGCGCCACGATGCCTTCCTGCGCACAGGCCAGATAAGCGCCGGTCAGCGCGGCAATCTCGAAACCACCCAGGCAGAACAGGCTGTGTAGCGGGTCGCCGGCCTGCTCGGCATGCAGCGCCAGTGCGCGTTCGATGACACGGGTCTTGTGCTCGATGCCCTCGGCGTTCAGCCCGGTGCCGGGACCGACCAGCAACGGCGCGGCACATTCCAGCACCGAGCAGGCGACGGCGCTGGCCGCCGTGGTATTACCGATGCCCATCTCGCCACCGATAAACAGCTCGGTGCCGACCGCCTTGGCGCGCAACACGCTGTCGCGCCCGGCCTGTAGAGCAGCAAGCCCCTGTTCGGCGCTCATGGCTGGCCCGTGGGCGAAATTGGCGGTGCCCGCGCCAATGCGCAAATGACGCACGCCCGGCAAATCCAGAGGCGCCACGGTACCCAGATCCACCACGTCCAGCTGCGCCGAGAGGTGGCGCGCCAGCACGCTGATCGCTGCGCCACCGTTGACGAAGTTATGCAGCATCTGGCCGGTGACTTCCTGTGGATAGGCCGATACACCTTCGGCCACCACACCATGATCGCCGGCAAAGATCGCGATCCACAATTTGTCGGCAGCCGGACGCTCGCGCCCTTGCAGGCTGGCAAGCTGTACCGCCAGACGCTCCAGTTGTGCCAGCGAACCCGCCGGCTTGGTCAACTGTTGCTGACGGGCCAGTGCCGCCTCGCGCATCGGTACATCAATGGCCTGTGCAGGCTTGAGCCACCAGGAATTACTCATAGCGCGGTTCCTTTCAACGTCAGGGGCAAGCCGGCAACGGTCAACACGACACGCTGGCAACGCTCGGCCAGCGCCTGATGCAACAGGCCGGCTTCATCGACATAGCGACGGGTCAGTTCGCCGAGCGGCACGACGCCAAGCCCGGTTTCGTTGCTGACAAAAATGATTTCACCCGGCAGCCCGGCAAGGCTGTCGAGCAGGGATTCACGTTCTTGAAGCAGGCGCTCGGGGTTGTCGAGCATCAGCAGATTGGTCAGCCAGAGGGTCAGGCAATCGACTAGCAGGCAGCAATCGGGCGCCGCATTTTCGCGCAGCACCCGCGCCAGCTCGATCGGCTCTTCGACCAACCCCCAGTGCTCGGGACGGCGTGCGCGATGGCTGGAAACACGCTGATTCATTTCGCCGTCCAGAGGCTGACTGGTGGCGATGTAGGTCACCTTCAGCGTGCTGTCGGCGGCCAGTTTTTCCGCCAGGCGACTCTTGCCGGAACGCGCGCCGCCGAGGATCAATTGCAGCATTCAGTTCGCCTCCAGGCCACACAGTTCGCGAAGCAATGGGCCGTCCAGGTGTTTTTCCACCAGGTCCGCCAGACGTTCGATGTCGCGCTCGCGCAGGGCGTGATAGTCGACGGACTGCACGTTCGCCAATCCCGCCCAGCGCAGTAACGCGCTACAGGCCGCAGGTGATTCGAACAGGCCGTGCAGGTAAGTCCCGAGCACCTGCCCGTCGACACTCTGCGCGCCATCGCAACGCCCGTCGTCCAGTTGCACGGCAGCCTGCTCCAGCGCCGGCCCTGTCGTTACCCCGGCATGAATTTCGTAGCCGCTGACCTCGGCGTCTTCCAGGGTCAGACGACCGCGCACATTGCGCAGTTGCTTTTCCGCTTCCAGCACCGTGCTCATTGCCATTAGGCCAAACCCGGCGCTGGACCCGGCTGCGCCTTCCAGCCCGAGAGGATCGTGCACCTGCTCACCGAGCATCTGCAGGCCGCCGCAGATCCCCATCAGCTTGCCGCCATAACGCAAATGCCGCTCGATGGCGGTGTCCCAGCCACTGTTGCGCAGGTAGTTCAGATCGCTGCGCACGCTTTTCGAGCCGGGCAGAATGATCAGGTCAGCAGGAGGAATCGCCTGGCCGGGACCGATGAACTGCAGATTGACCTGAGGGTGCAGGCGCAGCGGGTCGAAATCAGTGTGATTACTGATGCGAGGCAGCACCGGGACCACCACGTTCAGCACATGCTCGACCTTGTCGGTCTGGCGCTGATCGAGACCGTCTTCGGCCTCCAGGTGAAGGTCCATTACGTAAGGCAACACGCCAACCACCGGTTTGCCGGTGCGCGCCTCCAGCCAGTCCAGGCCCGGTTGCAGCAAGGCGATGTCGCCGCGAAAACGATTGATGATGAACCCCTTGACCCGCGCCTGTTCGCTGGGCGACAGCAACTCCAGCGTGCCGACCAGATGGGCAAAGACTCCGCCGCGATTGATGTCGGCAATCAATAGCACCGGGCAGTCGACCGCCTCGGCAAAGCCCATGTTGGCAATATCGTTGGCGCGCAGGTTGATCTCGGCCGGAGAACCCGCGCCCTCGACCACAATCACCGGGTAGCTTTCACCCAGGCGCCGATGGGATTCCAGCACCGCCTGCATGGCGATATCTTTGTAGCCGTGATAAGCCACCGCGTTCATGGTGGTGACCGCACGGCCGTGAATGATCACCTGCGCACCGGTATCACTGTTGGGCTTGAGCAGCACCGGGTTCATGTCGGTGTGCGGCTCCAGAAAGCACGCCTGCGCCTGCACCGCCTGGGCGCGGCCGATCTCGCCGCCGTCCGCCGTTACAGCGCTGTTGAGCGCCATGTTCTGCGGTTTGAATGGCACGACCTTGACGCCCTGTCGGGTCAGCCAGCGGCACAGTGCCGTCACCAGTGTGCTTTTGCCGGCGTCGGAGGTGGTGCCTTGTACCATCAGCGTGGTCATGGGTATTCCTTGCGGTATTCAAGCAGAACAGTGTGCAAACGCAGCCAGTCGGCCTCGTCGCGGGGCAGACCGAAGCGCAGGCTGGACGACTCGGGTGTGCCGCCCTTGAAAAGACGCAACAATACGCCACGTCGCGCACAGAACTCATAGAGCGTTTGCGCTTCAGGGGTCACCCGCCACTGAAACAGCGCACAGCCGCCCTGCGGGCTCAGCCCGTACTGGTCGAGCAAGGCCACCAGACGCTCGCGAGCCTGCTCGCTGCGTTGACGCTGACGGGCGTGCCCTTCCTGATCATTGAGGCACACCTGACCGATGATTCGTGTTGGCCCGCTGACCGACCATGGGCCGATTTCCTGCGCCAGCATCCTCAGCAATACCGGCTCGGCCATGACAAAACCGAGCCTGACACCGGCCAGGCCAAAAAACTTGCCGAACGAGCGCAGCACAATCAGCCCGGTGCGCCACGTTTCGGCAGCCAGGCTCAGGCCCGGCGTGTTATCCATAAACGCTTCATCGACGACCAGCCAGCCACCGCGCTCGGCCAGTCGTGCATGCCATTCCAGCAGGCGCTCGGCGCTCAGGTGCAGACCGGTCGGATTGTTCGGATTGACCACCACTAGCACATCAACAGAATCGAGAAAGTATTCGACCTCCTGCTCGCCTACCTCGCGGACCACGAAGCCGTTCTTACGCCATGCATGTGCATGCTCGGCGTAGCAGGGCGACAGCACGCCAACCCGACCTCCGCTGCGTACCCGCGGTAACGCTTGAATCGCAGCCTGTGAGCCGGACACCGGCAATAAGCGAGGTACGCCGTAATAGCGGCAGGCCGCCGATTCCAGGCCATCGTCGGTCTCGGGCAAACGCGCCCATGCACGCGTCGGAATCTCCGGGATGGGCCACGACCAGGGAGCAATGCCCGTGGACAGGTCCAGCCAGTCAGCCAGTTCGATACCGTAATGCTGCGCTGCGGCGCGCAACCGACCGCCGTGCTCAAGCATAGAATTCAGCTACCACGCATATGACCAGCAACCACAACCAGACGCCGCGCTGCACCAGTTGCCAGCCGCGATCAATGGAGTCTGCATCGGCAGGTGCACCTTCACCCAATTGCGGACGCTGATGCAGCTCGCCGTGATAGATCGCCGCCCCGCCCAGTTCGACACCCAGCGCACCCGCGCCAGCGGCCATCACCGGACCGGCATTCGGACTGTCCCAGGCCGGAGCCTGCGTACGCCAGCAACGCAGCGCCAGTCGGGTCTCGCCCAGCAACGCGTAAGTGAATGCCACAAGGCGTGCAGGAAGGTAGTTGAGCAGGTCGTCGATCTTTGCCGCAGCCCAGCCGAAACGCTCGAAGCGCTCGTTACGGTAGCCCCACATGGCGTCCAGCGTGTTGCTCAGCCGGTACAGCACCACGCCGGGCGCACCGGCCACGACAAACCAGAACAGCGCGGCGAACACCGCATCACTGCCGTTCTCCAGCACTGACTCGGTAGCCGCGCGAGCCACTTCGGTGGCATCCAGTTCGCTGGTCTGGCGACTGACCAGATAACCGACCCGCTGGCGTGCCTCGACCAGATCGTCACTGCGCAACGCTTGCGCCACCGGCTGAACATGTTCGCCCAGGCTGCGCATGCCCAGCGCGCCATACAGCGCCAGAATCTCGAACAACCAGCCCACGCCAGGCAACCAGCTCAGCAGCGTGGCCAGCAGCGTCAGCGGCACAACGGTGATGACCCAAGCGGTAACGCCGTGACTGCGCCAGCCACGGCCGCCACTGTTGAAACGCTGCTCGACCCGATTGGCGAAGTTGCCGAACGCCACCAGCGGATGCCATCGTTTTGGCTCACCGAGCAGCGCATCCAGCGCAACCCCGGCGACGCTCAACAGCGCCACACTCATTGATTCACTCCCCATTGATTCTCGTACAGCAGCTCGTGCAGCGGACGCGCCTGCGCCCAGCCTTCCATGACCAGCATGGGCGCAGGATAGAACTCCTTGACCGGCCCCAGGCAAATGATCGCCAGCGGCTTCGCGCCGTCAGGCATGCCCAGCAGTTCGGCCAATGCCTCGGGGTCGAACAGCGACACCCAGCCCATGCCCAGGCCTTCTGCACGCGATGCCAGCCACAGGTTCTGGATGGCGCAGGACAGCGATGCCATGTCCATTTCCGGCAAGGTGCGGCGGCCGAAAATATGCTGTTCACGGCCTTCCATCAGTGCGGCGACCAACACCTCTGCGCAGTCATTGATTCCTTCGACCTTGAGTTTCATGAACTCATCGGTGCGCTCGCCCAGTGCCTGGGCAGTGCGGATACGTTCATCTTCTACCTGCGCCTGCATTTTTCCGCGCAACGCCGGATCGCTGATGCGAATGAAGCGCCACGGCTGCATCAGCCCGACACTGGGTGCCTGGTGTGCGGCTTCCAGCAAGCGCGCCAGCAACTCGGGCGCCACCGTGCCGCCGACGAAGTGGCGCATGTCGCGACGCTCGGCGATGGCCCGGTACACCGCAGCCCGCTCTTCAGGGCTGAACGCTTGTTCGGTCATGGTTTGAACAGCGCCGCAATCGCCTGAGGGCAGGAAGGGAAATAGAAATGCACGTAGGAAGCGGTCAGACGACCCAGGCGATAGACTGCCTCTGCGCCACGCCCGCCGTTGGGGCTGACGCCACGGGCAATCGGCTGCAACTCGGTGCTGGTCAGCGAATGGTGATACGTGTGACCGTGCAGCGTGCCCTCGGGCAATTCAACCGCTTGCAAGGCCAGCGCCGCCAGACGCTTCTGCATGACCGCCTCACCGGACAGCAAGCCGACCAGTTCGGCGCGCACGCCCTCCACATCGCTCAGGGCTTCGAGTAAATAAAGCATGCCGCCGCACTCGGCCAGAATCGGCTTGCCAGCGATATGGTGCGCCCTGATCGATGCCTGCATCGTCAGGTTTTCCGCCAAAGCAACGTGGTGCAACTCCGGGTAGCCACCCGGCAGGTACAGGCTGTCGGCGTCGGGCAGCTCGCGGTCATGGATCGGCGAGAAGAAACTCAGCTCTGCGCCCATGTTTCGCAGCAGGTCCAGGCTTGCGCCGTACAGAAAGGCAAAGGCCTCGTCGCGGGCAATGGCGATGCGCACACCGCTGAGCAACGGCTCGACCTGAACCGGGTCGGGCGCGGTAAAGGTTACGGCTGGCGGCAAGGCCACTTCGCAGGTGCTGGCCAGCGCGGCGGCAGCCATGTCCAGCCGCACATCCAGATCATTGAGTTCGCTGGCCTGGACCAGCCCCAGATGGCGGCTGGGCAATTCGAAACCGACTTCCCGGGACAGTGCGCCATACCAGCGCAGGCCTTCGGTCAGACTGTTTTCCAGCAACTGCGCGTGGCGTACCGTGCCAACCCGATTGGCCAGCACGCCGGCAAACGGCAGATCCGGCTGATAACGCGCCAGCCCGAGCGCCAGCGCGCCAAACGTCTGCGCCATCGCCGTGCCGTCGATCACCCCCAACACCGGTACGCCAAAGTGGCGGGCCAGATCAGCGCTGGACGGTGTGCCGTCGAACAACCCCATGACGCCTTCGATCAGGATCAGGTCTGCCTCATCTGCGGCTTCCCACAACAGGCGACGGCTTTCGTCGGCACCGACCATCCACATGTCCAGCTGGTAGACCGGTGCGCCGCTGGCCCGTTCAAGAATCATCGGGTCGAGAAAATCCGGCCCGCACTTGAACACCCGGACCTTGCGGCCCTGGTTGCGGTGCAAACGTGCCAGTGCCGCGGTGACGGTAGTCTTACCTTGCCCGGAGGCAGGCGCGGCGATCAAAACCGCCGGGCAATCGCGCGGAGCTCTCATTGCAGTGCTCTCATTGCAGTGCGCCCAATAAAGGATTATTCACAGCTCGATACCTTTCTGCGCCCGGATACCGGCCTGGAACGCATGCTTGACCACGCCGATATCGGAAACCGTATCAGCCAGGTCGATCAATTCGGGTTTGGCACCGCGGCCGGTCACCAGCACATGCTGCATCGGCGGGCGGGCCTGCAGGTCACTCAGCACCTGCTCAAAGTCGAGGTAGCCATGCTTGAGGGCGATGTTCAGTTCGTCGAGCACCACCAGACCAATGGCCGGGTCGCGAAGCATTTCCCGAGACACGGCCCAGGCGGCTTCGGCAGCGGCAATGTCACGCTGGCGATCCTGGGTTTCCCAGGTGAAGCCCTCGCCCATCACGTGATAGCGCACCTGCTCGGGGAAACGGCGGAAAAACATTTCTTCGCCAGTGCTGTTGCGGCCCTTGATGAACTGCACCACGCCGCACTGCATGTCGTGGCCCATGGCCCTGGCAAGCATGCCGAATGCCGAGCTGCTCTTGCCTTTGCCGTTGCCGGTCAAGACCAGCAGCAGGCCGCACTCGTTGGGTGAGCTGGCAATGCGCTCGTCCATCACGGCTTTCTTGCGCAGCATGCGCGCCAGATGGCGTTCGTCGCGTTCGGGGGATTCGTTCATCCGGGTTCTCCGCTCGTGGCAGTCGACAACAGACGGAAGGACAGCACTGGACAGCACGGCAACGGCCTGCACAGAGCATCACCCTCCGTGATGCCATTGAGTGGTTCAGGCCGGTCTCCGGGCTCATGAGCGGGTTACCCCGGCTGCGCGCCTTCCCATGTCGAAACACAGTGGCGTCAGGCACAGCCTTGACTCATTTACCGTTGCGGGGGCAGCGCCGGGATCGGATCGATTGATCCACACCGGCTTCCCTGTTTCACGCTGCCAATCAAGGATTGCAGAGCACCTGAAACAAACCGCGAAGGGTAGAGGGTTGGGCTGGGAGCGTCAATCGACACCGACGCTGTGAAACGTGATTGAACCCAGACGGTTCGCAGTGCCTCTATCAATTATCGGACCACGCCCTTGTTTATGGAGATTCACCATGTTCAGACTCAGACCCCACTACGCAGTGTTGCTTCTGGTTGCCGGTGGCCTCGCTGCCTGCGGCGAGTCTTCGACCCTGCAAGTCTCGGATGGAACAGGCCCCTCGCCCAAACTGCCGGAGCCTAACAAGACGCTGATCCCGACCGTCAACATCGCCCCTGCCGTAGGCTGGGAAAAAGGCGCAAAACCGGTCGCCGCGCCGGGCACACAGGTGGCAGCGTTCGCCGAAAACCTGGACCACCCGCGCTGGCTGTATGTATTGCCCAATGGCGACGTGCTGGTGGCGGAAACCAATTCGCCGGCCAAACCGGATGATTCCAAAGGTATTCGCGGCTGGGTAATGGAAAAAGTCATGGGCCGCGCCGGTGCGGGCGTGCCAAGCGCCAACCGCATTACTCTGCTGCGCGACGTGGACAAGGACGGCGTCGCAGAGACCCGCACCGTGTTCCTGCAAAACCTCAATTCGCCGTTTGGCATGACGCTAGTGGGCAACAAGCTCTATGTCGCCGACACCGACCGCCTGATCAGCTTCCCGTATGAAGCGGGCCAGACCTCGATCAGCGCGCAGCCGACCAAAGTGGTCGACCTGCCGGGGGGCACGCTCAACCATCACTGGACCAAAAACGTCATCGCCAGCAAGGATGGCAGCAAGCTGTACGTCACAGTGGGCTCCAACAGCAACGTGGCCGAGAACGGCATGGACAAGGAAGAAGGTCGTGCAGCCATCTGGGAAGTGGACGCTGCCACCGGCAACCACCGCATTTTCGCCTCGGGCCTTCGCAACCCCAACGGCATGGACTGGGAACCCAAAACCGGCAAGCTGTGGACGGCGGTCAACGAGCGTGACGAAATCGGCAGCGACCTGGTACCAGACTACGTGACCTCGGTGCAGGATGGCGCTTTCTACGGCTGGCCCTACAGCTACTACGGCCAGCATGTCGACGAGCGCGTCAAACCGCAGAACCCGGCACTGGTCGCCAAGGCCATCGCACCGGATTACGCAGTCGGCCCGCATACGGCCTCGTTAGGGTTGGTATTCGCCGATGGCAAGACGCTGGCGGCGCCGTTCAACGAAGGCCTGTTCATTGGCCAGCACGGCTCATGGAACCGCAAACCGCACAGCGGCTATAAAGTGGTGTTCGTGCCCTTCAGCGGCGGCAAGCCCAACGGCGCTCCAGTCGATGTGCTGACCGGTTTCCTCAACAAAGACGAAAAAGCCATGGGCCGCCCGGTTGGCGTGGTCAATGATCAGCGCGGCGGCTTGCTGGTGGCAGATGATGTCGGCAACAAGATCTGGCGCGTGACCTCGGCCAAGACTGCTCAGTAATGCCGAGCGTAGAGGGTTGACGCAGAGCGTCGTACGTTAGTTGAGATTATCGTTCCCTACGCTCCAGCGTGGAAATGCAGGTCTCGACGCTCTGGGTCGCACGATAGTTGCGATGATCGTTCCGCACGCCTGGAAAGGCATGTCGACGCAGAGCGCCGTACGGTAGTCGAGTTATCGTTCCGCACGCTCC